>NZ_JAGRQY010000066.1:0-16513 GCF_018223905.1 Klebsiella sp. 28 | reverse complement strand
TTAGCGATGTCCGCCAGTCGCCGCTGATTGCCCTGATGAATACCCTTGCCTGGCAGGGGCAGGCGGGGCAACAAAGGAAGGGGCTGTCGGACAGCCTTATTAAATCGGCCAAAGATCTGGTGGGCGGGAAAGACAAGCCGGTCATCGACCAGTCGGCAGCCGGCCCGCAGGGGCCTCTGGATGACACGTTCGGCCCACTGCTCCAGCTGATGGGGAAAAACACGGGCAGCAACGTCATGTCGGCCGATAGCTCCCTGAGCCTGCAAACCTATCTGACCCGTATCACCCGCGTGCGCCTGCGCCTGCAGCAGGTTGCGAATGCCTCCGATCCGCTGGAGATGATGCAGACTCTGGCGCAGACCGTCTTCCAGGGGAAAAGCGTCGACCTGACCGACACGCAACAGTACGGTAGCCTGATTTCGGCAAGCCTTGGCGAAGAGTGGAGTGGCTTCGGTAATACTCTGTTTGTGCAGCCGCTGACTCAGGCCTGGGAAACCGTGCTTCTGCCGTCGGCGGCCAGTCTGAATGATAAATGGCGCCGCTCGGTGGTCACCAACTGGCACACCGCCTTTGACGGACGCTTTCCGTTTGCCGCCAGCAAAAGCGATGCCTCCCTGCCGATGCTGGCTGAGTTTGTGCGCAAAGACAGCGGGCGAATCGAACGTTTTCTCACGACGGAGCTGAACGGTGTCCTGCATAAAGAAGGCAGCCAATGGGTGCCGGATAAGGTCAACAGTCACGGCCTGGTCTTTAATCCGGCCTTTCTGCGCGCGATCAACCAGCTAAGCCAGCTGTCCGACATTCTTTTCACCGACGGCAGCCAGGGGATCAGCTTTGAGTTACAGGCCAGGCCTGCCCCGGAGGTTGTCGAGACACAGCTGACGATAGACGGCCAAAAGCTGCGCTATTTCAATCAGATGGCCGACTGGCAGACTTTCCGCTGGCCGGGGGAGACGTATAAACCCGGCACTCTGCTGACCTGGACCACCGTCAATGCGGGCACGCGTCTGTTCGGTGACTACAGCGGTACCTGGGGCTTTATTCGCTGGCTGGAGCAGGGTAAACGCCATCCGCTGGATCGCAGCCAGTGGATGATGAGCTTCTCCGCCCCGGATGGCCGCACCCTGCAGTGGGTATTGCGCTCCCAGCTTGGGAGCGGCCCGCTGGCGCTTCTGGCGCTGCGCGGATTGACCCTGCCGGATAAGATTTTCACTGTCGATGCGGCTGAGAGCGCACAGGCCCTGACGACGGGGGTAGGGAATAGTGACATGGATGAGATGGAATTATGAGTATTCTACAAAATTTGGTTGCCGCCAGTCAGTTGGATGAAAGCGTACTGCGCCAGCAGGCCCGGTCACGTCAGGCGAAGTGGCAGTCCTGGCTTGCGCCAATCAGTGATAGCCAGCCCACCGGGAGCGATCCGGGCTATGACGATGATTTTCAGCGTATCCGCGAGGAGGTCAATAAGATCTCCGGTGTCGATACCGTACTGATTTGCCAGTTGGCTGGACAGTTACTGGCAACAACAAAAGATATCCGGATTGTTACCTATTACTGCTGGGCCCGTTTGCACCAGGACGGGGAAGCTGGCTTGGCCGATGGGCTGGAGCTGCTGGCAGGCTTGCTGCAACGATATGGTATGCAGCTTTATCCGCAGCGCGACCGTAGCCGCAAAGCAGCCCTCGAGTGGCTGGCGGGTACTCGTATCTTAGACAGTCTTTCACTTTTTCCAGAAGTTGTGCGGGAGGACGCAAGGCGTACCGTCGGCGCGCTGCTTCTCATTGATGATTGTCTGACGACAGAACCAGAAACATCACGGCCAGATCTGCAAGCACTCTGGGGTGCACTGGAGTCTCGTTTGATAAAGGGCGGGGGAGTCGATGCGGTGGTGCCGCAGAACGTCGGAAACCGGGGGCTGGCTCAAACCGCTTCACGCATGGCTGAATACGAAGCGCCGGTTCTCAGTAACATCACCTCCGGTCAGGATCTGCTGGCCCAGGCGCGAACCCTGACAGCATATCTGCGTGTTCAACCCGATGGCTGGCTTGCCGCACATCGGCTAATGAAAAGCCTTCGTCATGACACCTTGACAATCATCCCTGCGCCTGATGCTGAAGGAAAAACACGTATCGAGCCTCCCAGAGCAGATCAGCGTGCCATGCTCAAGCGGCTGTACCTGCAACAGAGCTGGTCGGAGATACTGGAACAGGCGGACAGTACCTTCTCACGTGGCGCTAACCACCTCTGGCTTGACCTGCAATGGTATATCCATCAGGCGCTGGTGAGGTCGGGTCAGGATGTGCTGGCCGATATTATAATTGCCGATCTGAAAGGATTGCTGCGCCGTCTCACCGGGCTTGAAACATTAGCTTTTAACGACGGCACACCATTTGCCGATGAGGTCACGCTGAACTGGATAAATCAGAGTGTACTCGACGATATGTCCGTCTGGCAGGATGAGCCAGTATCGGCTGCCAGCGGCGCTGATAACGACATTCTGGCCCTTGAACCTGAAGCGCTCGAGAAGGCTGACACTGACGGTCTCGATGCTGCACTCCACTGGATTCAGACGCGCCCGGGCACTGAATCCACTAAAGAAAAATGGCTGTTGCGCCTGCTGATGGCCCGCGTGGCCGAACAAAAGGGGAAGAATGACCTCGCGCTCTATCTTCTGCGAGAACTCGACGATGCGGCGGGATCAATCACCCTCACGCAGTGGATCCCAGCCCTGTTGTTCGAGATTAAATCGCGACGGCTCAGGCTACTGCGCATGAAAGCCACGCGCAGCGAGAGTGAAAAGTTACGGTTGCAACCGGAGATGGATCAATTGCTGGCAGGTCTGATTGCGCTCGATCCAGCCAGTAGCGCGGTGCTTTGCGGCTAACAGAACGGAAACTGACACTAAGGAGAACATATGGCAGCAAAAGGTTTTTATCTGGTACAGGGAGACAGAACGACCTGCGGCGGAAGAATCACTACAGGCGCAGAAGATCACACTCTGTTTGATAAACCTGTTGCCCGGGAGCAGGACAGCGTCACTTGCGGAAAGCACGCAGGGCTATACAAGATTGCCGGTGGCATCGACAACGATACCATTCATGGCCGGCGAATGGCCGGAACCCTCGACAGCTTTAGTACTTGCCCCTGTAAGGCGAGGTTTATTCCATCAATGATGAATGATACTTATGAGAAAGGAGGTGAATGCATAACTACTTTATTTTCACTCAATGGGCTTATGGCATGTTTACAGGAACCCTATAAGAATCTTCATCCAGAAAATAAGACTGAACGACAGTGTACTCACACAGATGGGGCGATTAAAGTTGCAGAATATATAATAAGTGAAATAAAGGCGAATGTCAGAAGCGATACGGCAGAAACAATACGATATTTAATCGACGTAGATTTTATAATAAAAAGACTTACTGAATGGAATAAACTTCCCTTTTATGCAAGGCTGGGGCCGCCCCCCAAAAGCAGATTTACTTGCTGCAATGGCTATTTGGTATCAGACCGTGAAAACAGGTTCAATCTGGGATCATAAACCGAAGATCCGCGATCTTTTTTCATCCGTTGCAGTAGCACGACCACTTCCCAGGAAAGGAAAATCATCAAAGTCTTATTATCATAAGTTTAAACAGCATGATTATTTTTATGATGTTTGGTCAAACATACATTATGGTTATGTTGGACGTAGTGTCGGTTTTTCTGAAGCAATTCTCTTGAAAGGGTCCACTTGGGAACAAAACATGACGCCAGGTGCCATGGGGGATGATACCATGGATGACATTACTAGCATGAAAATAGGGTTTAATCTATTTTATGAACATGGGAAATTTGCTGAGACGTTGACGGCAGATAATATTCTTTGCGTTTTAGAAACAACACCTGGCGCGCACCTTCCTCACTCAAGAGAAAATCATTGGTGCTGGAATACAGATAATCCAGAAAAAAGTGACGAATCATTTTGAAAAAAACAAAAACGTTAACGGGTATTGCATTATTTATAGCGGTGTTAGTCCTTGTCGCTCATTTTATTCCGATAAGGCCAGTCGTTGTTATTATAAATAACACTAACGAAACTATATTCGTATATGCAGGTGAGAGCATATATAATGTCGAACCTGAGCCTGACGAAGTCGCGCGTATAGTACGATCAAAGCCTGAAATTATAGCACCTGGAAAAAGAGTTAAGATTAAAGCTTCGTTTACATCTCTGATTAGGAAAGATGCAGCGCTCGACATTGGTTGGAGGGTTGGTGGTCAATACGAATATAACGCTGCAGGTAGCGGTGGTCAAAATTTTATTCTTTCTTCAAAAGAGGGCGTGTGCTACGCATCGATTTATATAAAAGATGATTTTTTTAAGGGCGCGATTAAAAATGGTTCAAGCAATAAATGTTTTAAAAAAATAAAGGCATTTAATTATAAGTATTAATTCAGGTGTTATAAAGGTTATTTTTTTAGTTGCCAGTTTCAAAATCTGATGATTGAAAGGAAATCAATATTAATTTATGGACGATTTAACCTTGCGTTATTACGACGCTGAAATGCGCTACCTGCTGGAAGCGGGTGAAGAGTTTGCCCGCGCTCATCCTGAGCAGGCGGCAATGCTCAAT
Organism: Klebsiella sp. 28; assembly: GCF_018223905.1. Lineage (NCBI taxonomy): Bacteria > Pseudomonadati > Pseudomonadota > Gammaproteobacteria > Enterobacterales > Enterobacteriaceae > Klebsiella > Klebsiella sp. 28. The sequence goes on along the minus strand of NZ_JAGRQY010000066.1, from coordinate 11,894 downwards.
CTCGACAAAGCGGGCGCCCGCGACCCCTTTGTCGAGCGCCTGTTTGAAGGTTTTGCCTTCCTGATGGGCCGCATGCGCGAGAAACTCGATGACGATCTGCCTGAGCTGACCGAAGGCGTGGTCAGTCTGCTGTGGCCACATTATTTACGTACCATTCCCTCGATGTCGGTCGTGGAGTTCACCCCCGACTGGCCGGAAATGAAAGAGCCGATGACGATGGCCAAAGGCTTTGAAGTGCTTTCCCGGCCGATCGGTGAAAAGGGCACGCGCTGCCGGTACACCACCACCAAAGCGATCGCTCTGCAGCCGTTATCCCTGGAGCGCGTCCAGCTGGCCACCGATACGGATGGCCGGTCGGTGATCACGCTGCGCTTTACCTGCAGCCAGCTGACGGACTGGCGCCGGGTCGATCTCAGTCATATCCCGCTGTACTGCAACGCCGATGCGCCGCTGGCCTGCGCCATGCACGAGGCCTTTACCCTCAATGTGGCCCGGATGTGGCTGCGCATCCCCGATGAGGTGGACAGAAGGCCGCTGGACGGGTATTTCAGCGCGCTGGGATTTGGCGAGGATGACGGCCTCTGGCCTGAAGATGGCCGCAGTTTTCGCGGTTACCAGCTGCTGCTGGAGTATTTTACCTTCCGCGAAAAGTTCATGTTCATCGATCTGCGCGGGCTGGAGACGGTGGTTTTTCCGGCCGGACTGGCGTGGTTTGAAATCGACGTCGTGCTGGCGGAACGCTGGGAACATGACTTCCGCTTCAGCGAAAAGCAGCTGCGCCTGCACTGCGTGCCAGTGATCAACCTGTTTCCGCTGGAGTCGGATCCGCTGACCATCAATTCCCTGCAGACCGAATACCCGCTGCGCCCGATGCGCGTGCAGGACGGCCACACCGAAATTTACACCGTCGATTCCGTGATCTCCTCGCACCAGCAGGTTTACGCGCCGTTCTCAAGTTTTCGCCACAAAGGCGGCATGATGCGTCATGACGCGGCGGACTATTACTATCATACCCGGGTGCGCCGTGGCCCCTCCGGGCTGTACAACACCTGGCTTATCGTCGGCGGAGAAGCCTTTGATAATCATACCGTACCGGAAGATGAAAGCCTGTCGCTGACCCTCACCGGAACCAACGGCCAGCTGCCGCGTCGCGCGCTGCAGAGCACCGTGCTCGATACGGTGATGAAAACCACTTCCGCCAGTATTGCAGTGCGTAACCTCTGCGCGCCGACGCTGCCGTGCTATCCCCCCGCCCAGGACCGTTTTCACTGGCGGGTGCTGAGCCATCTGGGCAGCAGTTTTCTTTCCCTGATGGATAACGCGGAGGTCCTGCGCGGCACCCTGGCGCTGTATGAATGGACCGACAGCGAGATGAATCGTCGGCGTCTGGAAGCCATCCTCGACGTGAAGCACCGCGCAACAGAGCGCTTTGCACAGGGCCATCTGGTGCGCGGCGTGCAGATTGAAGTCACCCTCGACAGTCACGGCTTTGCCGGACGTGGCGATATATGCCTGTTTGGCGAGATGCTTAGCCGCTTCTTCGCGCTCTACACCGACATCTACTTGTTCAACCGCCTGATTATCATTCTGCAACCAACCGGAGAACGACTGGAATGGGAAGAGAAGCACAGCCGCCGCATTCCCGGCTGACCCCGCGGCTGGAGGCCGACCTGCCGCGGATCAATTTTTACCGCTTCTGCCAGCTTCTGGAAAAACGGCGTCCCGGCCAACCGCTGATGGGGGGAACCAGCCATCCGGCTGACGATCCGGTGCGTTTTTACCCGCATCCGGGAATGGGATTTCCCGCCAGCGAACTGAAAGCCGTGGAATACGATGAGGCCGATGACAGCAGGCCGCCGGTCATTCGCACCACCTTTATGGGGTTGTACGGTGTCGATTCGCCGCTCCCGACGGCATATCTCGATGATATCGCCCAGCACAGGGAAGGGCATGAAGCGCTGCAGGGCTTACTGGATATCTTCAGCCACCGGATCATGACGCAGTTTTACCGCATCTGGCGGAAATACTCCTGGCCCGCCACCTTTGAGCCCGGCGGCACCGATCGTCTCTCGCAGTCGCTACTGGGCCTGGCGGGGCTAGGCATCCCCGGCACGACGCAGCATATCGCCTCGCCGGCGTCGCGCTTTCTGGCGCTAACCGGCGTGCTGCGTCAGCCGGGCAAAACCCAGCAGGGGATCCAGGCGCTGGTCACCCTGCTGGCCCCGGAGACCACCGTCAGGGTGAGCCCGTACAGCCTGCGTCCGGTGGCGATCAGCCAGCCGCTGGGGTTTTACGGCGATGACGACTTCTTCCTGGACGGCAATACGCCGCTGGGTGACGAAGCGATGGATGCCAGCAGCCAGCTCCTCGTCGCCCTTACCACCGACAATCCCGCGGAGGCGCAGGGCTGGAAGCCTGACGGCCCGCTGTTTCGGGACTTTCTCATCCTGCTGCGGGTATACCTCGGCTGGCGATTCCGGGCCAACATCACCCTGACCGCGCCGACCCGACTGCTGGCTGTCCCGCCGCTGGGGGACGAGCCGTTCTGGCTCGGTATGAACGGCGTGCTGGGCGTGGGTGAGGGCGAGAGTGAGGACGATATTCCTCAGACCTTTACCACCGAGCTGGGTACCTATACGGGCCTGCAGCCTGCCACCTTTCTACAAGGAAACCGACGTGTTACGTATAAGTTTGACTAAAACCGCCTGTCTGCTGCCCCTGCTTGCGCTTTGCCTGAGCGGATGCGGACTCACCCAGCGCGTCTCGGAGGGAACAAAGTCTGCCTTCAACGCCGTTTTTTATAAGAAAATTAATACGCTGCATCTGGACTTTACCGCGCGCGAAGCGCTCAACACCGATGCCAGAGAGAATCACTCGCTCTCTGAACCGGTGGTGGTGCGCATCTATCAGCTTAAAGATCGCCAGACCTTTGACCGGCTGGTTTACCAGCAGCTGCTGGAGGAGGGGGATATTCTGCTCGCCGCCGATCTCCTCGCCAGTCGCGATGTGGTGATCGGTCCCGGAGGGGACGCCAGTCTGAATATGCCGCTGGAAGCGGAGGCGACGTTCGTGGCGGTTGTCGGCCTGTTCCGCCATCCGGACACACAAAGAAATACCTGGAAGCAGGTGCTGGCGCGTGAGGAATTGGATCCGGACAAGCCGCGCATTTTCACCGCCGAACACAACCAGCTACGGCTCAGGCCTGAAGCGGCGAAGTAACGTAAAAAAACAAACATTTGCAGCGGGGCCATCGCGCCAGTTCGCCCTCAATCTTCGTAACCAGCGAACGGGCGATAACCATCTTCATCCAGCCCAACCGGTTTCATCACAGCACAGGGAGATAACGTGACAGCGAGGGAACGTTTTTTTAAGAAACTGCAGCAACAGCAAAATCCGCGGCGGACAGAGGCCCTCGACGGGGCGGCCGCCGCGGATATCGCCAGGTTTCGTCAGCAGATGGCGGAGCTGGCTCAGCAGATAAGTCAGTGGTTTGATGGAACCGGTATTGAGGTGGTGATTTCGACCCGCCATCTCCACGACCTGAGTACCCTTGGCTACAGCCTCAACAGCGGCATCTGCCGCTACGATATCCCGGCCATTCGTCTGCAAAACGGCGAGCGCAGCGTCAATATCGTGCCGCAGCAGCTGTTGGATGGCGTGGAAAAGGGGATCGTGACCCTGAGTCTTGAGGCGCCCGACGGCGCGGGATCCCGGGAGGTGTTTTATCTGAGCCTGGCCCCGGAGGAGGGCTGGATGATCCGCAAGGCGCACCAGTCCCCGGAAGCGCGGCTTATGCTTACCGAAGATCGCTTTTTTATGGCGGTCGATAGCCTGGCCTGATGATCCCTGACAGGCGATGACGTCCCCGCGGCGGCGGTGCAAAGCGCGCATCGCCGCCCTGAGGTATCAGGCGCCAAACGCTCCGTCGATGGTGTGCATGGCGCCAGTGACAAACGATGCCTCCGGACCGGCCAGCCACGCCACCATTCCCGCCACCTCTTCCGGACGGCCATGGCGCTTAATGGCCATAAAGCTGTGCATCAGCTCTTTCATCGGGCCGTTCTCCGGGTTGGCGTCGGTATCAATTGGGCCGGGCTGGACGACGTTGACCGTGATGCCGCGCGGGCCAAAATCCCGCGCCAGGCCGCGCGCCAGTCCCTGCAGGGCCGATTTGCTGAGCGCATAGGCCGTCATTCCCGGCAACGGCATGCGATCGCCATTGACCGAGCCGATGACAATAATGCGCCCGCCTTCCGGCATGCGGCGCGCCGCTTCGACGGAGGCATGGTAGGGGGCGTGAATATTGATGCGGAACAGGCGATCGATGGCATCGCTGTCCTGCTCGAGAGCGTCACCGAAAAGCGCGATCCCGGCATTGACCACTAACACGTCCAGCGGGCCGCTGTCGCGGACCAGGCTTATCACCGCATCGCGATCGGCGCTGTCCGCCTGCACCGCCGTGCTGCCGGTCTCTGCCGCCAGCCGCTCGGCCGCTTCCGGCGAACCGGAATAGCTAAACACCACCGACGCGCCATCGGCGACAAAACGCCTGACGATCGCCGCGCCAATTCCCCGACTCCCGCCTAAAACCAGCACTGATTTGTTGTGAAACGCTGTCATATCCCGCACCTCATGATATTGTAGTGATGATTACAATATGCTGCGGCAAAACAGGCTGTCAAGGATTAATATAGTGACCACTACAAAACCAGGGCGCACTCCGGGACGTCCCCGCCAGTTTGATGCGGAACAGGCCATTGAAACGGCGCAACGCCTCTTCCACGCGCGAGGCTACGACGCGGTGAGCGTGGCCGATCTGACCCAGGCTTTCGGCATCAACCCCCCGAGCTTTTATGCTGCTTTCGGCAACAAGCTCGGGCTGTATACCCGCGTCCTGCAGCGCTACAGCCAGACCGGGGCCATTCCCATCGATGCCCTGCTGCGAGACGACCAGCCGGTGGCGGCGTCGCTCATCGCCGTACTGCAGGAGGCGGCTCGCCGCTATGTGGCCGATCCGGCCGCCGCCGGCTGCCTGGTACTGGAGGGGGTACATTGTCAGGATGCTGATGCCCGGGTGGCGGCAGGCGAATGGCATGCTGCGGCAAGAGCCAAAATCCAGCAGTATATCGCCCGCCATCGCCCGCAGGACGCGCTGCGGGTGACTGACTATATGGATACGCTGATGCTTGGCCTGTCGGCGAAAGCGCGGGAAGGGGATAGTCTGCCGCGTCTTCTGGAGACCGTGCGGCTGGCAGGCCTGGCGCTGGAGCGCATCCTGCCAGCCTGAGTCGTCAGATGGTTTGTCCGCCCGACACCTCGATCCGCTGGGCGGTCACCCAGCGGTTATCGTCGCGTAGCAGGCTGGCGATCATCGGCCCAATATCCTCGGGAACGCCCACCCGTCCCAGCGCCGTCATGGCGGCAAACTGCGCGTTTACCTCTGCATCGTCCCGCACCAGCCCACCGCCAAAATCGGTGGCGATAGCGCCGGGGGCGATGGTATTGACGGTGATGCCGCGCCCGCCCAGCTCGCGGGCCATATACACGCTCAGCATCTCCACAGCCGCTTTGGCGGCGGCGTAGGCGGAGAAGCCAGGATAGGAGACGCGGGTCAGCCCGGAGGAAAAGTTAACGATCCGCCCGCCGTCTGCCAGCAGCGGCAGCAGGGTTTGTACGAGGAAAAATACCCCCTTAACGTGGACGTTAAACAGCCCGTCGAACTGCGCTTCGCGCGTTTCGGCCAGCGGGGCGAATTCGCCGTGCCCTGCGTTATTGATCAGGTGGTCGAAAGTGGCCCGCCCCCAGACGCTGGCCAGCGCGCTGCCGAGGCTGTCGGCGAAGGCCGGGAAGCTGGCGGTTTGCGCCATATCCAGCGGTAGGGCGATGGCCTTGCGGCCCAGGGCGCGGATGTCGGCGACCACCGCTTCCGCCTGTTCGAGACTGCCGCGGTAGGTGACGATGACATCCCCACCCTGGCGGGCGATATCCAGTGCAGTCTGACGGCCAAGGCCGCGGTTGGCGCCGGTAATAAGTGCAATTTTAGTCATGTTCGGTCCTCTCTGGTATGTGGAGTCCTTACAATAGGAGAGGCTCACCGGGCCGGGTTGCCCAATCCTTGTTATTTTTTGCCCATTTCTCTCCGTTCACTCCCTTTTGCCGGGAAATAGCGCATACTCAGGCTTTAAAACTTGCCTGAAAGGATCTTATGCGCGACGCTCTGTTCGATCTCTGCCGCCGGTTTGCCGATGCTCATGTCGATAGCAGCGGGGTGGCAGTTACCCCGGTTCCCGGTATTACTCTGGTGCGGGCCCTGCATCCTGGTGACCTGCAGGCGGCTATCGCCAGGCCGCTGGTGGCCATGCTGCTCCAGGGGCGTAAGAGCGTGACCACCGGCCTGGCCAGCTTTGACTATGGTCCGGGCGAGGCGATGGTGATTGCCGCGGATGTTCCCACTACCAGCCAGATCACCGAGGCCAGTCAGCGTTTTCCCTATTACGCGCTGGTGCTGGAGCTGGACCTGGCTATCCTGCGCGAGCTGCAGGAGGCCGGGCCGTCAGGGCCGGATGAGGCGCCCCGCGTTGGTATCGAACCGATGAACGCCGATGTGACGGATGCCGCTTACCGGCTGGCAAGGCTGTTTGATCAACCGGGGGCGCTGGCGGTGCTGGGGGAAGGTCTGCGGCGGGAGCTGCATTACTGGCTGTTGCAGAGTGTCCATGGGCCGGCCATCCGGGCGCTGGGCGCCGTAGACAGCCATTCGGCGCGGATCCGTCGGGCGGTGGCGATGCTGCGCCGGGATTTTATGCAGCCAGTCAGCGTCGACGCGCTGGCCGACGCCGCCGGGATGAGCGTCTCTGTCTTTCACCGTCATTTCCGCGCCATGACCACGCTGTCGCCGCTGCAGTTTCAGAAGCAGTTACGCCTGATCCACGCCCGCCGCCTGATGCTGGCGGAAGGGATGAGTATTGCGCAGGCTGCCGGGGAGGTGGGCTATATCAGCGTGTCGCAGTTCACCCGGGAATACGCTCGCCTGTATGGCGCGCCGCCGGGCCGCGATCGTCGACGGGAAAAAATGAGCGCCTGACCTGGCGCGCGGGCTGCCGGCAGCTCATCCCTGAGCCTGACGCCGGTGCTTTAGTCCGCGATTTTCGCCGTGATATGCACTTTGTTGCCCATTCGCGCTTCAGTGATGCGATAGGTAGTCGCGCCCTCGCGGGCGGCTTGCTGGCGGATTTTGCTCTCCGCATGGTCCAGGGTATCGCCGGTGGCGGTGATGGTTCTGGCATTTGCCGCCAGGGGCAGCAGACAACTCAATACGATCAGTGGAATTAACTTGTTCATCGTCATTCTGTCCTGTGAGAGAAAATCAGCGCGCGGTCTGCAGCCAGCCGGCAATGTCCTGGGTCGGCAGCTGGTGGCGGGCATTCCAGGTGTCGCCCATCGGCCACCACACGCCATCCCCCCGGGCGAAGGCGGCGCGATAGCGCAGCATGGCGTCATCCGGGTTTGTCCGCAGCTGCTCCAGCAGGGCGGGCAGGGTGTGGACGGCTTTGCTGAACGTCTGCTGCGTTACGCGCTCCACGGTATCCGCCAACTGCCGGTAAGAGGTCGTTTCGCCGGCAACAAACACCACCTCGTTGACGATCCGCGGCTGATGCAGATAAATCGCCGTGGTCAGGCGGCCAATATCCGCCGGTGAGGTGACGGTCACCTGGGTATCCCAGCTGCCAAGGGCGTGAAGGGTTCGGTTGGATAAATTCACTACATCGAAGTCTGGTTCGAAGAGAAAGCTGGTAAACATCCCGGTGGAGACAATGACCCACTCCGTGGCCCGCTGCGCGCGCAGCAGGGTCCGGACATCGTACTGCTCGTCCCAGACCGGCTGACCGCTGCCTTTGCCTACCACATCGTAATTGACGCCAAACTGCCAGGGAAAATAGCGGGGTACCCCGGCCGCCAGCACCGCGCGGGTAATTTTCAGCTGTGTCCCCGGACCGGCGACAAACCCCATGCAGTTAATCACGGTGGTGAATCCACGAAACTGATCGGCCAGCGTCTCCATGGCGCTACCGGCGATGTCGACGGCGAGGAAGGTGGCTCCGGCGTCGGCCAGCGCCTGATGGTTTGCCGACCGCAGCTGGCCGGCTTCATCCCAGGCCGCCGGCGAGACGATGACCGAGACCGTGCCCTGGCGCTCGATTACCGCAGGCACCAGCGCATCGAGAACGGCGGCGCCCAGTTGTCCCGCTCCCAGCACCAATACCTTTTCCGCATGATTAAAATTATCAGTTTTCATTTTAACTCCTTGCTCAGTTAAGCCTTGTGTTGACTGGCTACAGGCTCAGTGTAGGGGGACGGTCGACATTCGATAAGTACAGCGTTTCGGGTTAGACTGTTCGTAATAATGGGATAATGAGCGCCGGGGGGGGTAACGAAATGGACAAACTGGATGCCATGCAGGTCTATGTTGCGGTCGTGGATGCCCACAGCTTCGCCCGCGCGGCGGAGGTGCTCGGGCAGCCGCGCTCCACGGTATCGCGGGTGGTGAAGGAGCTGGAAGCCTGGCTCGGGGCGCAGCTTCTCCAGCGCACCACCCGCAAGCTCAGCGTGACGGCGGAGGGTCGCCGGTATTATGAGGAGTGTAAAAGGCTGCTGGCCGAGATGGCGGCGATGGAAGCCTCCTTTCCCGGGCGCTCGGCTCAGCCCGCCGGGCGGTTCAAGGTAGGGATGCCGCAATCCCTTGCCCGCCACTGCATTCTGCCGAGGATCGGCGAGTTTTTGCAGCAGTATCCCGACCTGGAGCTGATCCTCTGCTCAAGCGACAACGTGGAAGATATAATTCAGGAGGGATTCGACTGCGTGATCCGTACCGGACGGATCGAAGATTCCACCACCCTGGTGGCGCGTCCTCTGGCCCGCTACCGCTGGATGGTCCTCGCCTCGCCGGCCTGGCTCGCGGCCCACGGCCGGCCGCAGAGCATCGACGAACTGCACCAGCATCGGGCGGTGGGCTACCTGAATCACCGTACCGGGCGGACCATCGACTGGCTTTTCTCCCTCGATGAAGGCGACTACGCGATCCGCATGCGGGAGACGCTGGTGGTCGACGATACCGATGCCTACATTCAGGCCGGCATTCAGGGGCTGGGCCTGATCCGCGTCGCCAGCTATCTGGCGCAACCTTATCTGCAGAGCGGGGCGCTGGTCGCCTGTCTGGAGCAGGCCGCTTCTGATCTTCCCTTGTCGCTGGTCTATCCGCAAAACCGCTATCTGCCGCCGGCGGTGCGCGCGTTTTATGACTGGAGCAGGCGTGTGCTGCAACCCCCGAACAGCGAGGCCTGATGCCGGGGCATCGGCCCGGTTATTGGCCGCGCATGGCCTGTTTTAACATCGTCACCAGCCAGTTCAGCGCCGGATCCTGCGCCCGCCGTTTGTGCCGCAAAATGCACAGCGTAAATTCCGGATACGCTACCGGCGGAGCGTCCGCGCGCAGCGCATACTGCGCCTGCCAGCGCTGCGCCAGCCCCTGCGGGACGGTGGCGAACAGCGGCAGGGTGGTCAGCAGCAGGGGAAAGGTGGAGAAATTCTGCGTGGCAAAGCGCACGCGCCGCGCGAGCCCCTGGCTGGCGAGCTGGCGGTCAATTTCACCGTGGCCGGTTTCGCGATAGGCCACCATCACATGTTCCCAGGCGACAAAGTCGCTCACCGACAGCGGACCGCGGCAGGGGATCTGCTGCGGCGACCACAGGGTGGTGACTCCCATGGACATCACCGGCTCGCTGACGATCTCCCCACGGCTCTGTTTGTTGACAGACACCGCGACATCAATGCGCTCCTCCTCCAGCAACTGGCGAACCTGGAAGGGGTCGGCGGCTATCGACTGCAGTGAGACTCCGGGCGCCTCCTGCATCAGCCCGGGTAACAGCGGGGGCATCAGCCAGTGCTCGCTCCAGTCGCTGAGGCCGATGCGAAAAAGCTGCTGCGCGCGCGCCGGGACGAACTCTGCGGCGCCAAACATCGCCGAATGTAGGTTTTCCATCAGCGGCTGCAGGTCGGTCATCAGCGCTTGCGCCCGCGGCGTCGGCAGCATGCCTCTGGCGCTGCGCACGAACAGCGGGTCGTCAAACATCTCGCGCAGCCGTTTCAGCGCCCCGCTGATAGCCGGCTGGCCAAGATGGAGCACCTCTGCGGTGCGGGTGACGCTCCCTTCGCGGTACAGCACCATCAAGACCGTCAACAGATTCAGATCGATACGACTAAAATCATTTTCAATGATTTTGTTCATTATGATAATCAATTTGAATGTGGGTTATCCCGGCAGCATAGTGAATATCACCCCGATAAATCAACCAGCGCAATGCGCGCGGAGGGAGTGATGCAAACTTACCAGACAGGCGATAGCCTGATTTTCAAAGTGCCGGAGCGCGAGATTTCCCTGCAGCCGGCAGCGCTCTATCCAGAGGCGTTCCCGGTAGCGGAGGCGGAGGCCGTTATTCAGCCGATTGCGCTGTCAATCCACAGCTGGGTGGTGCAGACCCCCCACGATCTGATTGTTATCGATACCGCCACCGGCAATGGTCGGGAGCGCGGCGGCAATCCGCTCTATCATCAACTTAACACGCCGTATCTGGAGAATCTCCGCGCCGCGGGGGTGAACCCGGAGGACGTGACCCTGGTGCTACTGACTCACCTGCATACCGACCATGTCGGATGGAATACCGTCTGGCAGGACGATCGCTGGGTGCCGCTGTTTCCCAACGCCCGCTATCTGTGCTCGGCAAAAGAGCTGTCGCGGGTGAAAAACAGCGAACGCTACCGGGCGCTGTGGCTTGACAGCCTGCTGCCGGTGATTGAGGCCGGCCAGCTGGAGACCGTCGATGTGGCGACCCGGCCGCGGGTCGGCGGACGGATCGACTTTATTCCCACCCCCGGCCACAGTCCGGACCATGCCGCGCTGGTCCTCGCCGCTGGAGATGACTACGCCTGTTTCTCCGGCGATCTTCTGCATTCCCCGATCCAGTTTGCCCATCCGCAGTGGAATTCAGCGTTCTGCGGCGATCCCCGGCAGGCGGAAGTCTCGCGACGGGAGATGATGGCGTGGGGGGCAAGCCATCATGCTCAATGGTTCACCGGGCATTTTGCCGGGCCTTCCTGCGGCTGGCTGGAGAAGGATAAGCAAGGTGACTATCGCTGGCGAGAGGCCGGGAAACAGGCTGCAGATAAGGGGAACAGTGATGAATAATGCGCAAAGCGTGTTGGTTTTTGGCGCCACCGGTCAGCAGGGCGGCTCGGTGGCGCGGGCGCTGCTGCACCGCGGCTGGCGGGTTCGGGCGCTGGTCAGGGATCCTTTCTCCGCCGGGGCCGCTGCGCTGGTGGCGCGGGGAGCCGAGCTGGTCGTGGGTACCTTTGAAGACCGGGCGGCAATGCGGTCGGCGATGGCCGGGGTCGACGGCGTCTTCAGCGTCCAGCCCAGTTCGCCGGGAGGGACGGTGACCGATGAGCAGGAGGTACGCTACGGGATAACCATCGCCGATCTTGCCGTCGAGTGCGGGGTGAAGCATCTGGTGTACAGCTCCGGCAGCGCGACGGGGGAGACGCCGACCGGCGTAGCGCATTATGACACCAAAGCGGAAATTGAACGGCATATTCGCCGCCTGCCGCTGGCGGCGACCATCGTGCGGCCCGCCACCTTTATGGAGCTGCTGGTGATGCCTGGTTTTGGCCTTGATGAAGGTCGTTTTCAATTTTTTATGTTGCCGGAGGGGAGAATGCAGGTGCTGGCGGTGGAGGATATCGGCCATCTTGTCGCGGCGGTTTTTGCCGCGCCGGCGCGGTTTGCCGGCAAGACGTTCGAGATCGCCAGCGACAGCGTGACCGGCCGTCAGCTGGAGGGG
>NZ_JAGRQY010000065.1:0-29166 GCF_018223905.1 Klebsiella sp. 28 | reverse complement strand
AGAGTGAATCCATCGACATATGGCGCGCCGGGTAGCTGGCGGCGCCGATAATATCTGACAGGAACTGTTCCGAACCCGCATCGCCATGCAGGACGTGATTCTCCGCGCCTTCCTCATAGTTGAGGACGAACTGCACCGCGATCCGCGCCCACCCGGCCAGCGCGCGTGCGGCGGCTCCCCTGCGTAACCTCGCAGATCGCGAGGATAGTGTTCCTGGTTCTCTCCCATCTCCTGCCCCTTTTAAAATGGATTTAACGACTGAAACTGTCCGCTTAACGCTTTTTTCTCCGGGAACGCTAAGTCCCCATGCTTGCTGGTCGCCAGGCCCAGCGCGACCAGCGACTCCACCATCTTCACCGCCGCGCTGACGCCATCGATCACCGGCACCCGCAGCTCGCGGGTCAGCTCCTGCGCCAGGGTCGCCATCCCGCCGCAGCCAAGAACAATCGCCCCGCTACCATCCTCTTTCAGCGCGCGAATGCAGCGCTCACGCACTTTCTCCTGCGCCAGGCCACTGCCGTCTTCCAGCGCCAGCACCGGCAAGTCAATGGCATGCAGCGCCGCGCAGTGTTGATGAAATCCGTACTGGTGCAGCAAATGACGGGCGATGATCAGCGTGCGCGGCAGCGTGGTCACAATGGAGAAACGGGTGGCGACCATCGTCGCCATATGCATTGCCGCCTCCGCGATACCGATCACCGGCCCCTGGGCCAGCTCCCGCGCCGCCAGCAGCCCCGGGTCGCCGAAGCAGGCGATCACATGCCCATCCACCCCCTGCTCGCGTCCGGCCCTGATCTGCTCCAGCACGCCGACCGCCGCGATGGCTTCGTCAAAGTGGCCCTCAATTGACGGCACCCCGGCGCGGGGACAGACCGCAAGGATCTCGGTGCCCGGCGCAGCGACCGCACGCGCGGCGGCGCCTATCGTTTCAGTCATCGCCAGGCTGGTGTTGGGGTTAATCACTTGTATACGAACGGAAGACATCACGACTCCTTGTGGCCGGCGAACAGCCGGGAAAAATCGGGCAGGCTGACGCCATCGCGCTCGAAGCACAGGCTGGCGACAATATGATCAAAATGGTGCATCAGCGCCTCGCTGAGCGGCTGCAGGGCTTTATCCCGCAGCAAACCGACCAGCTGCTGGTGATCGTCGCAACGGCAGCCCTGTCGCCAGGGGGCGCCCCAGGCGGCAATCACTAAAGAGGAGCGCTGGCTGAGGCGGGTCACCATCTCGGTGAGCACCGGGTTGCCGGAGATAGCCTGCAGCTGAATATGAAAGTCAGCGGAGTGGCGGATCGCCGCCGGGCCGTCGTGCGCCGCATGGGCCTGCTGTTCACGCTGAATAATGTTCTCCAGCGCCGCCAGATGCGGCGGCTGACAGCGCGCGATCACATCGGGGAGATTGGCGACCTCGAGCAGCGCCCGGGTGCGAAAGATCGCCTGGGACTCTTCCACGCTCGGGCTGGTGACGTGTGCACCACGTTTGGGCGTCAACGTGACCAGTTGCACAGCGGCGAGTCGTTGCAGCACCTTTCTGATGCCGGTGCGGCTCACGGCGAACACCTCCGCCAGCGCCTCTTCCGGCAATTTGCTGCCCGGCGGCAGCTGATGTTCGACGATAGCCGTCATCAGCGCCTGGTAAATGCTTTCGTCCTTGTCCTGCAGCGCTGGCGCGGCCTGGAGACGATGTTCATTATTCATTAACCCACTCCGGTTTCACTTATCGATAGCAGATCGTATACATAAAATTTATTTTTTGTATACAAGATTCATCATTCTGGCCTGGATCCTGCAATAGCCTCAGCAATCCATATCAAAGGGTTTTCATTCAGAGGAGCAGGTTTCATGCCACATTCATCCCACACGCAGCAGACGAAGACTCACGAGGCGGCCGCCGGCTACAGTCCGCGGCTATGTAATGACGATCTGGCGCCGACCCGCGACCAGAACTGGAGCTGGTACAATATCTTTTCATTCTGGATGTCGGACGTGCACAGCATGGGCGGCTACGTAGTGGCGGCGAGCTTCTTTACGCTTGGGCTGGCCAGCTGGCAGGTTCTGCTCTGCCTGCTGGTGGGCATCTGTATTGTCCAGCTGTGCGCCAACCTGGTGGCGAAGCCGAGCCAGATGGCCGGGGTGCCTTACGCGGTGATTTGTCGTCAGGCGTTTGGCGTTTTCGGCGCCAATATCCCGGCGGTGATCCGCGGGCTGATCGCCTTTGCCTGGTACGGCATTCAGACCTATCTGGCGGCGAATGCCCTGATGCTGGTCCTGCTCAAGTTCTGGCCCTCCCTAGCCTCGCTGACCAGCAGCAGCTTTCTCGGGCTGTCGCCCCTCGGCTGGCTGTGCTTCGCCACTATGTGGCTGCTGCAGGCGATGGTGTTCTGGCATGGCATGAACGCCATCAAACGCTTTATCGATATCGCCGGTCCGGCGGTTTATGTGGTGATGCTGGCGCTGGCCGGCTGGATTGTATACAAGACTGGTCTGGACGGTATCTCCTTTACCCTCGCCAGCAAATCCCTGAGCGCCGGCGAGCAGACCTGGCAGATGATCACCGCCACGGCGCTGGTGGTCTCCTACTTCTCCGGGCCGCTGCTTAACTTCGGTGACTTTTCCCGCTACGGCAAAAGCATGGGCGAGATCCGCCGCGGTAACCGCTGGGGACTGCCGTTTAACTTCCTGCTATTCTCGGTGGTGACCGTGGTGATTGTCTCCGGCACCCAGTCGCTGTTCGGCAAAATGATCACCGACCCGATCGAAACCGTCAGCCGCGTGGGTAACGATCTGGCGGTGGCCATCGGCCTGCTGACCATGATCACCGCCACCATCGGCATCAATATCGTGGCTAACTTCGTCTCGCCGGCCTTCGATTTTTCCAACTGCGCGCCGCAGAAAATCAGCTTCCGTACCGGCGGGATGATTGCCGCGGTGGGCTCGATACTCCTGACGCCGTGGAACCTGTTTAACTCGCCGGAGCTGATCCACTATACCCTCGACGTGCTGGGCGCCTTTATTGGCCCGCTGTTTGGCATCCTGATCGCCGACTTCTACCTGATCAAACGCGGCCGGGTGTCAGTGGACGATCTGTTTGACGATACGCCGCAGGGTAAATACTGGTACCGCAACGGCTTTAACCCGAAAGCGATTGCCGCCCTGCTGCCGTCGGTGGGCCTTGGGCTGATTATCAGCTTTATTCCGACCCTGCATGAAGTGGCGAACTTCAGCTGGTTTATCGGCGTCTTTCTCGGCGCCACCGCCTACCGCTGGCTGGCTCGCGACGAGCGTGAAGTGCAGGCGAAAGCCGCCTTCCGCTCCGGCGCGGTGGCGCAAAAAGAGTAACCTTCCCCTTCTGCCGCGGCGTCTGGCCGCGGCAGGCTGCAAACTGGCACCAATCTTGCTGTTTATCACTATTCCCAGAGCGTTAAGAGAAGGCAGGTTCGATGATGGATTACCAGACCGCGGTGCGCGGTGCATTTTTTGATATCGCCGGCGTGGCGGAGACCCCGGATGAGGTGGCCGCCCAGGCCCGCTATCTCGATGATGGCCTGTTGTTCCTGCAGGAGGGGAAAATTATCGCCCTGCTGCCATGGCAGCAGGGGGAAGCCTTTCTGCATCCCCTGAAGGGCTATGTCGATCTGAGGGGTAAGCTGCTGCTGCCGGGGTTCGTTGATGCCCACGTTCACTATCCGCAGACCGAGATGATCGGCGCCTTTGGCGAACAGCTGCTTGAGTGGCTCACCACCTACACCTTCCCGGTGGAGAGCCAGTTTGCCGATGCGGAGTATGCCCAGGAGATAGCGCAGTTTTTTGTAAATCAGCTGATAAGCCATGGCACCACCACCGCGCTGGTGTTTTGTACCCTGCATCCGGCCTCGGTGGAGGCGTTATTCAGCGAAGCGCTGCGTCTGAATATGCGCCTGATCGCCGGGAAAGTGATGATGGATCGCCATGTGCCCGACTACCTGTGCGAAACCGCCGGGGAGAGCTACGAGCAGACCCGGGCGTTGATCCGCCGCTGGCATCAGCGCGGCAGGCTGGGCTATGCCATCACCCCGCGCTTTGCCCCCACCTCAACCCCGGGGTTGCTGGAGGCGGTGCAGCGCCTGCGGGCCGAGTTTCCCGACACCTGGCTGCAGACGCATCTCAGTGAAAACCGGGAGGAGATCGCCTGGGTTAAACAGCTGTGGCCTGAGCATGCGCGCTATCTGGATGTCTATCATCACTATCAGCTCACTGGCGAACGCAGCGTCTTCGCTCACGGGATCCATCTCGATGATGCCGAGTGGCAGTGCCTGCATGACACCGGGTCCGCCGTCGCCTTCTGCCCGACGTCGAATCTGTTTCTCGGCAGCGGGCTGTTCCGCCTGCCCGCCTGCTGGCAGCACCAGGTGCGGATGGGCATCGGCAGCGACGTCGGAGCCGGGACCACCTTCAGCATGCTGCGGACGCTGGGCGAGGCCTACAAGGTAGGACAACTGCAGAGCTATCGCCTGCGCGCCAGCGAGGCCTTCTATCACGCCACCCTTGGCGGGGCGCGCGCCCTGCGGCTGGAGGAGAAAATTGGCAATTTCCAGCCGGGCAAAGAGGCGGATTTTGTGGTGATTGACCCGGCGGTCACCCCGCTGCAGCGCCTGCGCATAGGCCGCTGCCATGACATTTATGAGCAGCTGTTCGTGCTGATGACCCTGGGTGATGAACGCAATATCAGCGAGACGTGGGTGAATGGCGAGCGGGTGTGGTGTCAGGACTGACCCCTCAGCCAGTCCCACTTCCTGAAAAGAACGAGAAAACGCACCATACCTTGTTTGCCACCTTAACGCAGGCTAACCCACTACAGGCGGGGGCTTATTCAGGCGGCGCCATCTCTACTGCGCCGTCGCTCAGAGCTGTCAAAAGGCATGCGCGTCACCCGATTACGCCCGTCATTTTTTGCCGCATACAGCGCTTTATCGACGCGGGAAAACAGTTGATCAACCGTTTCGCCGTCATGATGTTCAGCCACGCCGATGCTGACGGTCACCGACAGCGTCTGGTATTCGCTAACCGCCTGGCGGATCCCCTCCGCCAGTATCAGCGCGCGGCCGATCGGCGAATGGGGCAAAAAAAGCAGAAACTCTTCTCCACCCCAGCGATAAATTTTATCTTCGCGGTCGACCGACGTTTCCAGAATACGAGAGAGCACCAGCAGGACCTCATCGCCTTTTTGATGGCCGTGAATATCATTAATGCTCTTGAAATGATCGATATCGATTAACAGCAGACAATAACCCCGGGGGATAAAAGTTGGCGCCTCAACCAGACGGTGAAACTCCCGGCGATTAAGCAAGCCGGTTAACGGATCGTGGGCGGCGGAAAATTCCAGCTCTTTTTTCAGATGCACTTCTTCGGTGATATCGTGAATGATGCATAGCATCAGTCGAATATTATACAGCACCACCGGCCCGGCATAAGTTTGGACATGACGTAGCGAGCCGTCAGCCAGAATATGCGTAAAATTAAGCGGTTTATGACCGCCAGGCAGACTGGCAATATTATTCATAATGGGGATGACGTCCCGGCCCAGGGTATTTATTTGCCAGGTATGTTTGGTGCGCATTTCCTCATCGGAATAATGATAAAAACGTAGCGCGGCAATATTGGCATCGACAATCCGGCCATCTTTATGAGGGTCGATCAACAGCATCGGCGCGGTATTGGTCATAAAAAAGCGAGCGAAAAAGCCATTGTTACGCCGCTGGTAGCGGCGGGAGCCGGTATGAATCGACTGATTTTGCGCCAGCAGCTTCACGGCTTCAAACAGCAGCAAGCAACCACAGTCTTCGGTATCAATCAGGGTGGTTTTGCAATACACCGACTGCAACCCATTGGCGGTGGGTAACGTCCAGACTTCGAATATCTCGCTCATGGTGTCGAGATAGCGAAGGTAGTGCTGCAGTTGCGTTTCCGGACAGGTGGAATAAATACCGTTACGCATCTCATTGAGCGACATCTCGCCGCTCAATGTCCGGGAAGCCTGATTGGCATAGACCACCCTTTCGTTAAAAGGATGAACTACCCATATCGGGGTGCTTAAGACCTCAAAAACAGCCAGCTCTTTTAATAACATACAGGCCCCAAACCGACCCACTGCCGGCGCGGAACGGCACTTAACGCTGTGCAGCCCCAACGCTGGTTTAAAGTGAAAGCAAAATAGACACCGAGAAACCGCAATTACGCGCGAGCGCGCCAAGTATAGTCGGTTATGCGCCCAGTAAAGCCCTCTGAGGGTGACTTTGCGCGCAGTTTAACCAACAGAAGCGATGCTGCCTTTAATAATAATTTTATTTCAACAGCATAGCAGCAATGCCAGAACGGGTAGTCGCTTTTGATCACAGAGTGTGCATCGCCAACAGGGGTTACCCGGCAGGCGCAGCGGCATAGGCCAGGGCGGGCAGAGAGTCGCTTTTCTGCCCAGGCTAACCGTGATAGTTTCTATCATTACGCTCATTCATAGCGACAATTACCTTGAAAAAAATCGCCACTAAAATCACCCTTGCCGACATTGCGCGTGAAGCGCGCGTCGGCGTAGCCACCGTCGACCGGGTGCTCAATAAGCGCGCGGCGGTGAAAGAGTCCACGGCGCGGCGCGTGCTGGAGGCCGCCCGCCGGCTGGGTTTTACCCTCGAGCAGCCCCACTATCGCCTGGCTGCCGGCAAAGCGCCGGTCACGATCAGAATGGGCTTTATCCTGCTGCAGGAGAGCCACTCCTTCTACCTGCCGTTGGCCCGGGCGCTGACGCGCGAGGCTGCCCCATGGCTACCGGCGGGCCAGGCGCCGGTGATACTGCATTTTGCCATCGATGCGGTGGAAGCGATGGCTCAGGCCATTCACCGACTCAGCGATGAAGTGGAGGTGCTCGGCCTGGTGGCGCTGGATCACCCGCTGATTCGCCACGCGGTGGCCCGGGCCGCCGCCCGCGGCGTGCGCGTGTTCACCCTGCTTTCCGAGCTGTCGGTCCCCCAGCGCAGCGGGTATATCGGCCTCGATAATCATAAAGCCGGGCGCACCGCCGCCTGGTTTATCGAGCGCTTATGCCGGGGGAATGGCGAAATTGGCATTATCATTGGCGATAATCGTTTTACCTGCCAGGAAAGCTGTGAGATCAGCTTTCGCTCCTGCCTGCGAGAACAGGGCAAGGGGCAACAGATCCTTGAGCCGGTTCGCAGTCATGAACGGGCGGATATCGCCAGGACCGTGACGGAACAGATGCTGACTCAGTACCCGGCCCTGCAGGCGATCTACGCCCCCTGCGGCGGCGTCGAAGGGATCGTCGACGCGCTGCGCGACAGCGGCCGTCAGCAGGAGATCGCTCTGGTCTGCCACGGTCCGCTCAGCGACAGTGAACTGGCCCTGATCGATGGCACCATCGACATCATGCTTAACCACCGGCTGGATGAGTTTGCCGCCGTTACGCTGCGCGCCATGGCGGACGCCGCTTCACGCCCCCATAGCGAGGTTATTTCACTCCCTCAGCCTTTCGATATCATCACCAAAGAAAATATGTAAATTTCCGGCTCCGTCTCCAGCGGAGACGGGTATCGGGCGGACCGCGCCACATCTCGATTTGATAAAAAATTATCAAAAAATCCATCAATTAAAATCATGATGATTATCATAAAATCAAAATTCCATCATTGTTGATAATGAAATCTTTATTCAATACTCAGCGGCATCCCTTGTATGAAAAAGGAAGCCGACATGATACATCCTATCGCTAACGCCCCCTGCAGCTGGGGCGTCGATGACCCGAAAAACCCTAACCTCCCTGCCTGGGCTACCGTGCTGAAGGAGGCGGCGCAGGCTGGCTATCGCAGCATTGAGCTCGGCCCCTGGGGTTATCTCCCCAGCGATCCGGCCAGCCTGCGCGCGGCGCTGGAGCAGCATCAGCTGTCGCTGGTCGCCGGCACGATCTTTGACGATCTGGTGAGCGAGGCCCATTTCCCCACCCTGGTGGCGCTGACCCATCAAATCTGCCGCAATCTGTCGCAGGTAGCCGCTGCCGAACCGATCCCGGGCCGCCCTTTCCTGCCGCCCTATCTGGTGATTATCGACTTCGGCAACCCCGAACGGGCGCGCTTTGCCGGGCGCGGCGCGCTGGCTCCGCGCCTCAATGACAAAGACTGGCAGCGCATGATGGAGCACATTATCGCCCTTAGCACCCTCGCCTGGCAGGAGTACGGTGTGCGGGCGGTTATCCATCCGCACGCCGGGGGCAGCATTGAATTCGCGGATGAGATCGAGCGGCTGGCCAACGATATCCCGCACGACGTCGCCGGGTTGTGTCTGGACACCGGACATCTCTATTACGCCGGGATGGATCCGCTCGACTGGCTGGATAGCTATTACCACCGCCTGGACTATCTGCACTTCAAGGATGTCGACCCGCAGGTTTATCAGCGCGCTATCCATGAGGGTATTGACTTCTTCACTGCCTGCGCCGAAGGGGTGATGTGCCCGCTCGGCAGCGGCGCCATTGACTATCCGGCTATCAAAGACTTTCTTGCCCGCCGGGGGTATCAGGGCTGGATAACCATTGAACAAGAGCGCGACCCGCGCCATGCCGCAGGCAGCCTGCAGGCGGTCACGGAAAGTCTGCGCTATCTGCGCGACGTCGGATTCTGACAGGAGGCACGACATGATTAACGGTTTAAAACCTCTCGACCGCACCCTGCGCTGGGGCATGGTCGGCGGCGGCGGCAGCAGCCAGATCGGCTATATTCACCGCTCTGCAGCGCTGCGCGATAACACCTTCACGCTGCTGGCCGGCGCCTTTGATATTGATGCCGAGCGCGGACGCCAGTTCGGCCAACGGCTGGGGGTGGATCCCGACCGCTGTTACGCCGACTATCAAAGCCTGTTCCGCAGCGAGGCTGCCCGGCCTGACGGCATTCAGGCGGTGTCAGTTGCCACGCCAAATAACACCCACTATGCCATCTGCCGGGCCGCGCTGGAGGCCGGGCTGCACGTGGTGTGCGAAAAGCCGCTGTGCTTCAGCAGCGAGGAAGCTGACGAGCTGGTGGCGCTCAGCCAGCGGCGGCGCAAGATTATCGGGGTGACCTACGGCTATGCCGGCCACCAGCTGATCCTGCAGGCCCGGCAGATGATCGCCGACGGGCTGCTGGGCGATATCCGTATCGTTAATATGCAGTTTGCCCACGGTTTTCACGCCCAGCCGGTGGAACAGGAAAATGCCAGTACCCGCTGGCGGGTCGATCCCCGCTTCGTCGGCCCCAGCTATGTGCTGGGCGACCTGGCCACCCATCCGCTGTTTCTGGTCGAAACCATGGCCCCGCAGCTGAAGATCACCCGGCTGATGTGCGCCAGGCAAAGCTTCGTCAAAAGCCGCGCGCCGCTGGAAGATAACGCCCATGTACTGATGGAGTATGACAACGGGGCCATCGGCTCACTTTGGAGCTCCGCCGTCAACTGCGGTTCGATGCACGGGCAAAAGGTGCGAATCATCGGTGAAAAAGCCAGTCTCGAATGGTGGGATGAACAGCCCAACCAGCTACGCTACGAAATCCAGGGCGAACCCGTGCGCATCCTCGAGCGCGGTATGGACTATCTCGATCCGCTGGCGCGTCAGGATGATCGCATCGGCGGCGGCCATCCCGAGGGACTGTTTGAGGCATGGTCAAATCTCTATCGCCGCTTCGCCATCGCCATGGATGCCGCCGACCGTCGCGACGAGGCGCTGCTGGCCGACTTCTGGTACCCGGACGCCCGCGCCGGGGCGTTCGGCATCCGCTGGGTGGAAAACTGCGTGCGTTCTGCCGACAACGGCGCCTGCTGGGTCGACTTCCGCTAACTCGCCGGCTCAGGGCGTTCGTCCTGAGCCTTTACGGCTATTTTTCTGTCCGCGCCAGCTGGGTTTTATCCGCCTCATGGGCGCGGTCCGCCAGCCCCTGGAACGCTCCGGCGCCATAGTATTGCGCGGGAACCGGCAATGCCTGCATATCGTGCCCTGGATAGATCTGCAGTTCCCCGAGGTCGCGTAAGCGGAATCCCCCGACCTGCTCCGGCATGGTCAGGCGATACGGCGGCATGGTTTCGAATGGGACCGGCGTCGGCAGCCGGTTTTCCTGTAGATCGTAGTTACGCTTCAGTACCAGAAACTTATCCGGCACCCGCCGGTGACTGTTCCACCAGTCGCCGTCGATCTGCTGAAACATCGCTTCCGTCTCTCCGCGCGTCGCCACCAGCAGCCGGGTCAGCACTTGTTTCAGCGCCGCATCCATGGCCTGGTTATAATCCTCCAGCGAACCGCCGTGGCCGCTGAGGATGACATTAATCGCCAGCCTGGCGCCCAGTAAATTGGAGTAGAGATCCTCGGGCGAAAAAGCGGAAATCTCTTCGGAAAACCCGGGGACCGACTGGAAGCCATACCACTGGGCGATCTCATGCCACAGGGCGATTTCGAAGGCCAGATGCCCGGCGAGCCAGGCCGCCAGCTGATAGCGCTGCCTGACGCCCGCCGGCGGCGTAAAGGCATTCAGCTGCACGCGGCGCACGCCCAGTTCTTCACTGTAGAAGATCCGCCCCGCCTGACCCAGCGTCGGCGCAATACGATTGAACAGATAAAAGGTGTTGTCCGCCGTATCGCGCACATGGGCGATATCAATAAACCCGCCGCGGCGGGTATAGATAAGCCCGTTCTGCTCCTCGCTGAGCCCCAGCAGATTTTTCACCGCACCGAACGCGCTGTCGTTGTAATGGTGCTTACCCAGCGTACCCAGAGTCAACACATTACCGATCTGGTACATCGGGATCGGAATGCCCGCCGCTCGCACGTGCAGGTCGTAACCAAAAGCGCAGCACGGTCGCAGCGACTCCGGCGGCGGCAGCTCACCGAGGGTGGGCGCCGTATGGATCGCCGTCACGGCGGGTAACACCGGATCCTGCGCCAGCGCCGGCAGCGCCAGCGCGAATAATAGCCAGAAGGCTTTACGCATCAACAGCCTCTCCACAGCAATAAAAGTGCGCGCATCTTACCGGCAGATAGCGCCTGCGGTTTTAGTTAAAAACGGTATTCAGCGCCGACAACGAAACTATTGCGCGCGTAAAAGCCGCTCTTCCGTTCGTCGCGGCCCGGTGGTTAGTAGTTCTTGCGCGGAAAAGCGCTGGCTATCCCCCATTACCATCATCCTGCGGCAAGGTGGCGCGGTGATTGTATTCAAAAGGTGAATGTCGTATAACATAGCGCTACCGAGGGGTGTCCCGTGAGGGCTGAGATGGCGCAAGCCGAACCCTTTGAACCTGATCTGGGTCATGCCAGCGAAGGGACGGGTCGGCAATTTTGCCAGCATTACCGCCATTGCCTGTTCACACCCCTGCACGCCCGGATCTCCCCTGAATAAATGGAGGTCCTGTGATCGTTCCCGCTTTTAGCCAAGGTCTTTACGGCCGTTTACGCCAGCTGGCCGCCGCTGACTGGCAGCGCTATGTGGCGCATCCTTTCGTCCAGCAACTTGCCTCTGGGACGCTGGCGGAAAACGCCTTTCGTCGCTATCTGACCCAGGATTATCTGTTTCTGATTCACTTTGCCCGCAGCTACGCGCTGCTGGTGAGTAAACTGCGCACGCTGCCGGAGATGCGGGCCGCGGCCGCCTCGATGAATGCCATCCTCAACGAACTGCCGCTGCACGTCGGCTACTGTGCCCAGTGGGGGATTAGCGAACCGGAGATGGCCGCCCAACCTGAAGCCCCCGAAACCCTCAACTATACCCGCTATGTGCTGGATATTGGCCACTCGGGTGACGCGCTGGATCTGCTGGTCGCCCTGATGCCCTGCGTCGCGGGCTACGCCGAAATCGGTCTCGGCCTGCTGCAGCATCCCGCCACCCGACTGGACGATAACCCCTACGCCTCATGGATCCGCAACTATGGCGATGAAGGCTATCTGCAGGGCGTCAGCGCCGCGCTGGCGCTGTTGGAAACGGTGTGGCAGCAGCGCGGGAGCGAGGCGCGAATCACTGAGCTGAGCGAGATTTTCACCACCGCCACCCGCCTTGAGGCGCAGTTCTGGCAGATGGGCCTCAACGCCGCGGCGGAGACCCGGGCGTGACGGCGCCGGGTATCGAGGTCCGTGGCCTGAGCCTGCATGTCGGCGACCGTCGGCTGTTCGACAACCTGTCGTTTACGGTCCCCGGCGGGCAGTGGGTGTCGCTGCTCGGCGCCAGCGGCGCCGGCAAAACCAGCCTGCTGCGGGTGATGGCCGGTCTGGCGCCCGCCACCCGCGGAGAAGTGGTCGCCAGCGATGGGCAACCGATTCAGGGCCGTCTGGCGTGGATGGGGCAGAAAGATCTGCTCTACCCCTGGCTGAGCGTTCGGGACAACGTCGCCCTCGGCGCGCGGCTGCGCGGTGAAAAAGTCGATCGTGCCCGGGTCGCCGCTCTGCTTGAACAGGTTGAGCTTTCATCCTGCGCCGACGCCTGCCCGGCGACTCTCTCCGGCGGCATGCGTCAGCGCGCCGCGCTGGCGCGCACGCTGTATGAGGATCGCCCCATCGTGCTGATGGATGAGCCTTTCTCGGCGCTGGATACCCTCACCCGTACGCGCATTCAGACCCTGGCGGCCACCCTGCTGGCCGGTCGCACGGTGGTGCTTATCACCCACGATCCGCAGGAGGCCTGCCGGTTGAGCCACCGCCTGCTGGTCCTCTCGGCGGCCGACGGCGACATTGATGATAGCCATCACCTCGCCGGCACACCTCCGCGCGCGCCGGACGCGCCCGATCTCCTGATCGGCCAGGCCGCCCTGCTGCAGCAGCTGATGAGGGCCCAACCATGACCGGACGTCTCTGGCGCGGCGGCATGGTATTCGGCGGGCTGATGCTCCTCTGGGGTCTGGCCAGCCGCAGCGGCATTCCCCATTTTCTTTTACCGTCCCCGCTGGCGGTCGCCGAGGCGCTATGGGTTAATCGCGCCTATCTCGGCTGGCATACGCTTATCACGCTCAGTGAGATCCTGAGCGGCCTGGCGCTGGGCGTGACGCTCGGCGTCACCCTGGCGCTGGGCATGATCCTCTCCCCCCGTCTGCAGCGCTGGCTGATGCCGCTGGTGCTCACCAGTCAGGCGATCCCGGTCTTTGCCCTCGCCCCGCTGCTGGTGCTGTGGCTGGGCTTTGGCATGAGCGCCAAAGTGGCGATGGCGGTGCTGGTGATTTTCTTTCCGGTGACTTCCGCCTTCTTTGATGGCTTGCGGCGGGTCAACCAGGAGTATCTCGATCTGGCGCGCAGCATGAATGCCTCCTTCGGCGCTCAACTGCGACATGTCCGCCTGATGGCCGCCCTGCCGGCGCTGGGCTCTGGCCTGCGCATGGCGGCGGCGGTGGCGCCCATTGGCGCGATCATCGGCGAATGGGTCGGCTCCGCCGAGGGGCTGGGCTACGTCATGCTCAACGCCAACGCGCGACTGCAAACCGATATCTGCTTCGCCGCGCTGTTTATTTTAGTACTACTGACCCTCCTGCTGTGGCTGGCGGTAGATACCCTGCTACACCGGCTGATCGACTGGTCGCCGGAATAAGAATGACGTAATAAAGGAAAACAGATGAAAAAGTCGCTATTCGCCGGGGCAACCTTGACCGCCCTGTTCAGCGGCCACGCGCTGGCCAATGAACCGCTGACGCTGGTGCTGGACTGGTACATTAATCCCGACCATGCGCCAATTATGGTGGCCGAGCAGATCGGCGCCTTTAAGGCCCAGGGGCTGGACGTCAGGATTATCCCCCCTTCCGATCCCGCGCTGCCTCCGCGCATGGTGGCCGCCCGTCAAGCGGATCTGGCCATCACCTACCAGCCGCAGGTGCACTTCTTTGCTGACGAAGGGTTACCGCTGGTGCGCGTCGGGACTCTGATTAATTCGCCGCTGAATACGGTTATCGCCCTGGATAAGCAGATCAAAACCCCGGCAGATCTGCAAGGCAAGAAGGTGGGCTACTCGGTCAGCGGCATTGAGCAGGCCACCCTGGCGACCATGGCGCAACATGCGGGGATCGATCCGGCCAGCATCAAACTGGTGAACGTCAATTTCCAGCTGACCAGCGCCCTGCTGGCCGGCCAGGTGGACGCGGTTATCGGCGGCTATCGTAATATAGAAGCGCAGGAGCTGAAGCTGCAGGGCAAAACGCCGGTGGTGATGAACGTCGAAGATTACGGCGTGCCGGCCTATGACGAGCTGGTGATTGTCGCCCATCGCGACGCAATTCATGAGGCGAAGATCCGTAAATTCCTCACCGCCCTGCAGGCGGGAGTGGGCTATCTGCGCGCCCATCCGCAGAAGAGCTGGGAGGCGTTCGCCGCCGCCCACCCGGAGCTTAGGACCGAACTCAACCACCAGGCGTGGTTGCAAACCGTGCCCCTGTTCGCCACCGATCCGGCAGCGCTGGATAAAGCGCGCTACGAGACTTACGAACAGTTTTTATATAACAATAAGTTGGTGAAAAAAGTTACACCTTTAACAAATTATGCGGTGCAACTGCATTGAGTCTTGCTATCGCTGACGGAAGGCATTCCGTCAGCGCTTTAACGTAGCGGCAATAAAAATATAGAGACTTTCTCACTAATAATTACACTTTAAAGGGTTATAGTGACAGAGCGTTGTTCTATTATAATTCAGTTAGTTACGTTAATTTTGCCCCTGGTAAGAATAACGTCAAAATAGCGCAATCAATAAAACGTTGAATGCGGATTTAAAAAGCCATATATTGTGCGCGCTTTATGAATGCCAATTCAATTTCTTACACCAATTATTCAACCAGCGTTCAACCGCAATGCTGGTTGTGGGAGTGATATGATGACGGATAAAGTCCGTATTGATACTTTACGTGCCGATTTATTAGACGCAAACAACGAAACCTTTTTGGCCCGTCAGGCCGAATTCGAATCGAATGTCAGGAGTTACCCGCGTAAGCTGCCGCTGGCTATCACTAAAGCCGAAGGCGTGTGGCTGACGGATGCGGATAACAAACAGTACCTGGACTGCCTCGCGGGCGCCGGTACTCTCGCTCTGGGCCACAACCACCCTGATGTATTGCAGAGCATCCAAAGTGTCATTACCAGCGGCTTGCCGTTACATACTCTCGATCTTACCACCCCGTTAAAAGATCGCTTCTCCGAATACCTGCTCTCTTGCCTGCCGGGCGAAGGGAGAGAATATTGCCTGCAGTTCACCGGCCCGTCCGGCGCTGACGCCGTGGAAGCCGCGCTGAAGCTGGCGAAAAAATACACCGGTCGTACCGCGGTGATCAGCTTCTCCGGCGGCTATCACGGGATGACCCACGGCGCGCTGTCCGTCACCGGCAACCTGTCGCCGAAAGCGGCGGTTAACGGCATGATGCCGGAAGTCCAGTTCATGCCTTACCCGCACCTGTATCGTTGCCCGCTAGGCATCGGCGGCGAAGCCGGCGTGAAAGCCCTGACCTACTACTTCGAAAACCTGATCAACGACGTGGAGAGCGGCGTCCGTAAACCGGCGGCGGTGATCCTTGAAGCCGTTCAGGGCGAAGGCGGTGTCAACCCGGCGCCGGTCGAGTGGCTGCAGCGCATCCGCAAAGTGACCGAAGAGCACGGCATTCTGCTGATCGTCGATGAAGTGCAGGCCGGCTTTGCCCGTACCGGTAAATTCTTCGCCTTCGAGCACGCCGGTATTCAGCCGGACATCATCGTGATGTCGAAAGCGGTTGGCGGCGGGCTGCCACTGGCGGTGCTGGGCATTAAAAAGCAGTTCGACGCCTGGGAACCGGGTCACCACACCGGCACCTTCCGCGGCAACCAGCTGGCGATGGCCACCGGCCTGACCACCCTGCGTCATCTGCGCGACAACAAGATCGCCGACAAAGTCGCCGCCCAGGGCGAGTGGCTGAAAGGTAAACTGGCCGAGCTGCAGAAACGCTACCCGGTGATTGGCCACGTTCGCGGTCTCGGTCTGATGATCGGTATCGAAATCGTCAAGCCGAACGAAGCGCAGGATCACATGGGCTGCTACCCGGCTGACGGCGAACTCTCTGCCCTGCTGCAGAAGAAATGCTTCGAAGCGGGCCTGATCCTCGAGCGTGGCGGTCGTCACGGCTGCGTGCTGCGCCTGCTGCCGTCCCTGCTGATCAGCGACGCGGAGCTGGACGTGTTCCTCGACAAATTTGAACAGGCCCTGCTGGCCGCCGGCGTAAAACCGGTCTGAGTGGAGTAAGTGACCGCCATGTCCACATTGAATCCGATTCTTGCTGGTTCAGCGCAGAGCGTTGAAGCCTATCAGCAGGTTATCGAGCAGACCAGCCAGGCCGTTGTGCAGTGGCTGAAGCAACCTGAGATGTATCAGGGGAAAAGCGTTGACGAGCTGCGTGAGCGTATCTCCCTTGAATTTAACGAACAGGGTTTGGGTAACCAGGCGGCGATTGATCGTGCGATCGAGTACTTCCTGAAAGACAGCCTGTCGGTGCATCACCCGCAGTGCGTGGCGCACCTGCACTGCCCGAGCCTGGTGATTAGCCAGGCGGCGGAAGTGCTGATTAACGCCACCAACCAGAGCATGGACTCCTGGGATCAGAGCCCGTCGGCAACCATTATCGAGATGAAGCTGATCGAATGGCTGCGCGCCCGGGTCGGTTTTCCGGCGGGCGACGCCGGCGTCTTCACCAGCGGCGGCACCCAGAGCAACCTGATGGGCCTGATGCTGGCGCGCGACGCCTTCTTCGCCCGTCAGGGCCACTCCATCCAGCAGGATGGGCTGCCGGGGGATATCCGCAAGTACAAAGTCTTGTGCTCGGAAAACGCCCACTTCTCGGTGCAGAAGAACATGGCGCTGATGGGCCTCGGCTACCGCTCGGTAACGCTGGTGAAAACCGACGAATTCGCGCGGATGGACGTGTCCGACCTGCAGGCGAAGATTGCGCAAGCGCAGGCTAACGGCGAGCAGATCATGGCGATCGTCGCCACCGCCGGCACCACCGACGCAGGCGCTATCGACCCGCTGCGCGACATCGCCGGTATCGCTGCGGAACATCAGATCTGGCTGCACGTTGACGCAGCCTGGGGCGGCGCCCTGCTGCTGTCTGAGCAGTATCGCGACTACCTTGACGGTCTGGAGCTGGTGGATTCCGTTACCCTGGACTTCCATAAGCAGTTCTTCCAGACCATCAGCTGCGGCGCATTCCTGCTGAAGGACGCGCGCCATTACGAGCTGATGCGTTATCAGGCGGCCTATCTGAACTCCGAGTTCGATGAAGAACACGGCGTACCGAACCTGGTGTCTAAGTCGCTGCAGACCACCCGTCGCTTTGATGCGCTGAAGCTGTGGATGGGTCTGGAAGCGCTGGGCCAGAAACAGTATGCGGCGATCATCGATCACGGCGTCACGATGGCGAAAAACGTGGCGGAGTACGTGAAGTCGCAGCCGACGCTGGAGCTGGTGATGCAGCCGCAGCTGGCGAGCGTGCTGTTCCGTTCCCGTCCGGCGCAGATGGCTGGAAGCGACGCGGCGGTTATCGCGCTGCTCAACCAGCGCGTCGGCGACGCCCTGCTGGCCTCCGGCCGCGCTAACGTCGGCGTAACCGAGCACAACGGCGTTACCTGCCTGAAGCTGACCCTGCTGAACCCGGTGGTGACGCTGGATGACGTGAAGGTTCTGCTGAACCTGGTGGAGCGCACCGCTCAGGAACTGCTGGCGCAATAACCTGCCTTAGCGAGGCGGCGCCTGCCGCCCCGCTGTCAGCCTTGCCTGCAATAAGCCGATAATGTCCTTATCGGCTTTTTTTATTTCTTTCCGCACCGCTAATGCTCTCTTCGCAGGGCCCGTTGACCCCTGCCTCTCGCGATGCCACAGTACTATCTCGAAAATAACAACGTTCAGGATAAACGTCCTGAAAATGGGGATGATGATGGAGAAACGCTTACCAGGGCTGGATCTCGACGCCCTGCGCAGCTTTGTGACCGGCATGGAGTGCGGCAGTTTCGCCCAGGCAGCGCTGCGCCTGTCGCGTTCCACCTCCGCGGTCAGCGCCCAGCTTAAAAAGCTGGAGAGTCAGTGCGGTGCGGCGCTGGTGACCAAACAGGGGCGCCATCTGGTGCTCACCGCGGAAGGCGAAAAGCTGATGAGCTACGCCAGACGCCTGCTGGCGCTCAATGATGAAACCCTGCGCGCGCTGCAGGGTGAGCGGCTCACCGGCGAGATCCACCTTGGTATGCAGGAAGATTTTGGCGAATCGCTGATGCCGGAGATCCTCGGGCAATTTAAACGGCATCATCCGCAGGTGCGGATAGTCGCCAGGGTGGATCGCAATGGTCCGCTGCGCCAGGCGCTGGCGGAAGAGGCGCTGGATCTGGCGCTGCTGTGGCAAAGCGAAGATCAGGGTCCCGGGCTGGGCCTCTGCCCGCTGGCGTGGATTGCGCACCCTGACCTGGACATTCGCGCTCTGCTGGTCTCCGGCGAGCCGCTGCCGCTGGTGATGTTCGACAGCCCGTGCCTGATGCGCTCCCGCGCCATTGCCTGTCTCGATGCCGCGGGGATCCCCTGGCAGGTGGTGTTCGTCAGCCACAGCCTGAGCGGCATCTGGGCGGCGGTGCAGGCCGGGCTGGGCCTGACGATACGCACCCGCATCGGCATGCCAGGCAACCTGCGCCCTGCAGGAGGACTCCTGCCAGCGCCAGGAAGTCTGGCCGTCAGCCTGCGACAAACCCCGCGTGAGGAATCGCATTCCGCCGGCGTGGCGCTGCTCGGCGAACTGATGACCGAGGCCCTGCAGGGATGGCTCGACAGGTGACAGTGTCACGCCATCCCTGCGCGCTCGTGTAGGCCGGGCAAGTGCAGCGCCGCCCGGCAATGGGCACAAGAGATGAACGGAACCGTCCGGCAGCCAACGGCAATGGGCATTCCGCGCCTCTCCCGCTTCGATGCCCGGTGGCGGCTGCGCCTTACCGGGCCTACATTCTCCCTGCGCGCTCCTGTAGGCCGGGCAAGCGCAGCGCCGCCCGGCAATGGGCACAAGAGATGAACGGATCCGTCCGGCAGTCACCGGCAATGGACATTCTGCGCCTCTCCCGCTTCAATGCCCGGTGGCGGCTGCGCCTTACCGGGCCTACACTCTCCCTGCGCGCTGATGTAGGCCGGGCAAGCGCAGCGCCGCCCGGCAATGGGCAAAAGAGATGAACGGAACCCTTCGGCAGCCACCGACAATGAGCATCCAGCGCCTCTCCCGCTTCAATGCCCGGTGGCGGCTACGCCTTACCGGGCCTACATTCTCCCTGCGCGCTGATGTAGGCCGGGCAAGCGCAGCGCCGCCCGGCAACAGGCACACGAGATGAACGGAACCGTCCGGCAGTCACCGGCAATGGACATCCAGCGCCGTTCCCGCTTCAATGCCCGGTGGCGGCTGCGCCTTACCGGGCCTACACTCTCCCTGCGCGCTCCTGTAGGCCGGGCAAGCGCAGCGCCGCCCGGCATCAGCTATAAGGGCTGGAGGGATCCGTCCGGCAGTCACCGGCAATGGACATCCAGCGCCGTTCCCGCTTCAATGCCCGGTGGCGGCTGCGCCTTACCGGGCCTACACTCTCCCTGCGCGCTCCTGTAGGCCGGGCAAGCGCAGTGCCGCCCGGCATCAGGTATAAGGGCTGGAGGGTTCCGTCCGCCAGACGCCTGCGCCGCGGGTCAGGCTTTGCTCTCCTGCAGCAGCTGCTGGATCACCTGCTCCTGGCGGGCATAATCCCCTTCGCCGAATGCGGTATAACGCAGCTGTCCGCGAGCGTCGAAAATGTAATGCGCCGGCCAGTACTGATTGCCGAAGGCGTTCCAGATGGCGTACTCATTATCCGCCACCACCGGGTAGGTTATCCGCCAGTCCTTCACCGCCTGGCGCAGCAGGGGCAACGAACGCTCCCAGGGATATTCCGGGGTATGAACGCCAATCACCACCAGGCCCGCCGCGCGGTATTTGTTCGCCCAGTCGCGCACGTAAGGCAGGGTATGCTGACAGTTGATACACTCCCGGGTCCAGAAATCCACCAGCACCACTTTGCCCTTCAGACGCTCCGGAGTTAACGCCGGGCTGTTGATCCATGCGCTGCCCCCCGCCAGAGAGGGCATCGCGCTGCTGGGCTGCGGCGCGGCGATCGGCTGGAGGCTGGTCTTTTGCTCCGGCTGCGGCAGACGGGCGGCCAGCCGCTGCTCCAGCGCCTGGCTCAGTCCACCAGCGCTCTGCAGATAGCGATCGCCGCCGCTAGCGATCAGCGCCACCGAGGCCAGCATTGCCCCCCCTGCCAACCGGCGCAGCCGTTCGCCGAACGCCTGTCCGCGACGCAATCTGGCGATCAACGCCGCCCCGCACCACCCCAGCAGGAATAACATCAGCGCCCCGCCGCTGCCGTAGGCCAGCAGCAAGCCGCCGGTAGTCGCCTGCCCCGGATGCACAAAGCCCAGGCTAAGTATCGCTCCCAATACCGGCCCGGCGCACGGCGCCCACAGCAGGCCCACCGCCAGCCCGGCCAGTAGAGAACCGATCCAGCCGCGCTGGCGTGAACTGGCGTCGTTAAGCTGATTCCCCAACGCTACCAGGGGTGAGGTCAGCCGTTGCGCGACGCGTTGCGAAAGCAGACTCAGCCCGACCAGGGCGAAGAACGCCAGCGCCAGACCGCGGCCTGCGAGGGTCAGATTCACCACCCAGCCGCTGGCGACCGTCACCAGCCAGGAGACAGCGCCGAACATCAGCGCCATTCCTGCCAGCATGATCGCCAGCTGCCCCCGGCGGCCCCGGACGCTGGCGAACAGCAGCGGGATCACCGGCAGCGTACAGGGGCTCAGCAGAGTTAACATCCCGCCCAAAAATGCAATTAATATCGACATCGCCTTCTCCTCATTATGCCGTCGCTGCCGAGAGTGGCAGCCACGACATTACAGCAAGGCCATGTAAGGCGAATGTGTCGGGAAAGGGGGAGAATTGTCGGCTTAGTTATCCGTCTTTCCCGGAGATACAACAGGATACAATCCCGCCGCGGCAAGGCGAACGCTGGCGTCCAGGCCGCCCTGCGGGCGGTTGGCCAGGCGCAGCGCGCCGTCCATCTGGCTGACCAGCTGCGCGGCGATCGCCAACCCCAGGCCGGTGCCGCCGGTATCGCGATTGCGCGAGTCCTCCAGGCGATAAAACGGCTGCAGCACCGCCTGCAGCGAGGCCTCCGGGATCCCCGGCCCCTCATCCAGCACATGAAGGGTGATATCCCCCACGGCGTCACGGGTCAGGGTTACCGTGGCCGTCGTACCGAATTTCAAGGCGTTATCGATAAGATTGGTCATCACCCGGCGCAGAGCCTGCGGCGGGATCCACACCACCCCGGCGGTCTCTTCGGGACAAAACTGGACCGGCCGGCCGACATCGGCATAATCGCAGACGATGGTGTCGAGAAACGCATCGAGATTCAGCCGCTGTCGCGCCTCCTCCAGCGGCTGCGAGGTGCGGGCGAAGGCGATGCCCTCCCGCACCAGACGGGTCATATTGTCGAGATCCTGCAGTAGCTTATCGCGCAGTTCCGGCTGGTCGGCCATCTCCACCCGCAGCTTCATTCGGGTTATCGGGGTTTGCAGATCGTGGGAGATGGCGGCAAGGATCCGCGCTCGCTCCTGCAGATGATCGTGGATGCGCGCCTGCATCGCGTTAAACGCGCGGGCGGCGCGACGCACCTCCTCCGGCCCCTGCTC
This sequence comes from Klebsiella sp. 28, assembly GCF_018223905.1. Taxonomy (NCBI): domain Bacteria; kingdom Pseudomonadati; phylum Pseudomonadota; class Gammaproteobacteria; order Enterobacterales; family Enterobacteriaceae; genus Klebsiella; species Klebsiella sp. 28. The sequence goes on along the minus strand of NZ_JAGRQY010000065.1, from coordinate 7,445 downwards.
GGCCATAGTTCCTGCCGTGTCGCTGGCCGGCTCCAGGGCATTTACCGCGTGGGTAAAGCGGGAGATGGGCAGCAATACCTGGCGAACCGCGTACCAGGCGCAGGCCAGCAGGAGGACAAACTGAGCGATCAGCACCACCGGCAGCCAGCGGGCGATGGCCGGTAGTTTCGGCCACAGGTCGAGGGTCAACGGCGCGCCGTCGTGAAGGGTAATATGGGCCTGAATATGCTGCCGCGGGCCGGGGATCGCCACAATACTTACCGGATACTGCGCGCTCAGCGCCTCCTGCAGGGAGCGCGCTGCGTCCCGGGCGCGCCAGCTGTCCGGGTAATCGCCGCGCTCCCCGGCGTCCAGCAGATAGCGATAATTGCCGCGCGCCAGCTTCGGCAGCCATTGTGGCCGCTCAGCGGCCGGCAGGCGGTCAAGGATCGCCACGCTGGTGGCGACATCGGAAGCCAGATTCCCCAGCATCACGCTGCGAGCGCTGCTCATACGCTCATAAAACAGCAGCGACAGGGTTAAGGTATTCGCCAGCAGCAGCGCCAGAAACAGCAGCGCCATCAGCCTCGACTGCAGCGAGGCGGGCCAGAACCTCATTCATGCCTCTCGCGAATGGAGACCGGTACCGACAGCACATAGCCTTCGCTGCGCACCGTTTTAATGTAGGCCGGCTCGCGGGCATCCTCCCGTAGCCGTTGGCGCAGTCGGCTCACCAGCAGGTCAATCGACCGCTCAAACAGTTCCGCGTCGCGTCCCTGGGTCAGATTGAGCAGCTGATCGCGGTTCAGCACCCGCTGGGGATGGTCGAGAAACACCCGCAGCAGCCGATACTCCGCCCCGCTGAGGGCGACGATGGCGCCGCTGTCGTCCAGCAAATGGCGAGCGGCAGTGTCGAGCAGCCAGTCGCCAAAGGCGATCAGCCTGCCCGCCTCGGTGATCTGCAGGTTCGGCGGCAGCGCCCGGGTGCGGCGTAAAATGGCTTTGATGCGCGCCAGCAGTTCGCGGGCCACAAAGGGCTTAATCAGATAATCGTCAGCCCCCATTTCCAGGCCGAGGATCCGGTCGCTGTCATCGGTGCGGGCGGTGAGCATCAGCACCGGGATATCCTGCTGCGGGTTGGCGCGCAGCTGGCGACAGAGCGTTAAGCCATCCTCGCCCGGCATCATAATATCCAGCACAATCAGGTCAATTTTATGGTTTTTGAGTACCGACCACATGGCTTTGCCGTTCGCCGCGCCGCTGGCGCGATATCCCGATTTTTCCAGATAGTCGACTATCAGTTCCCGGATGTCGCGGTCGTCGTCGACGACCAGGATGTGGTCAATACGCTCCAAAGGCTGCTCCTGCGGCAAAATAAACTCTTCACAAGCATAAGCCGTGTTGCCGGAAGCGCAACGTCGCGCCGCCGGCAAGGCGCGGGTTACAAACGATCGGCGTCCACCACCGCCTGCACAAACGCCGTCGGATCCTCCTGCGGCGGGTTATGGCCCACCGCTCCCGGCAGATCCCGGTGCTCATATTTACCGGTAAATTTGGCACGGTAGCTGGCGGGAGCCGGATGCGGCGCGCCGTTATTCGCCCCTTCCAGGGTGATGGTGGGCACGGTTATCGGCGGNNTTCATAGCCGGCATACTTCGCTTCCCCTTTCTCCAGTCCCAGGCGCCAGCGGTAGTTGCTGATGGTGATCGCCACATGGTCCGGGTTATCCAGAGCCCGGGCGGTTTTGGCAAAGGTCGCGTCGCTGAATTGCCACTGCGGCGACGCCTGATGCCAGATAAATTTCGCAAAGTCGTGGGTGTTTTGCCGGTAACCGGCCTCCCCACGCGGGGTGGCAAAATAGAATTGATACCACCACGACAGCTCAGCCTGCGGCGGCAGCGGTTTTTCGCCAATCTGCTGACTGCTGATCAGATACCCGCTCACCGAGACCAGGGATTTCACCCGCTGCGGCCACAGCGCGGCGACGATATCCGCCGTGCGCGCGCCCCAGTCAAAACCGGCCAGATCCGCCTGCCTGATGTTAAGGGCGTCCATCAGATGGACAATATCGGCCGCCATCGCCGACGGCTGACCGTTACGCGGCGTGCTGGCGGAGAGGAAACGGGTCGTGCCGTAGCCACGCAGATACGGCACGATCACCCGGTAACCCTTCTGCGCTAGAGCCGGCGCCACCTGGGCATAGCTCTGAATGTCGTAGGGCCAGCCGTGCAGCAGGATCACCGGCTGGCCGTCGCGCGGGCCGATATCCACGTAGCCAATATTCAGGTCGCCGGCGCGGACCTGCTGGATCTTGTCGAACGCCCCCGCGTCTTCAGCGGCGCAAACGGCGGCGGACCACAGGGTGGATAACCCCAGCGCCACGGCGCTGGTATAGCGGATCAGGGATAATCTGTTCATCGTTTTCTCACCTTTTATCGTCATCAAGAGAGTACGTGACCAGTAAAGCGGAAATTTGTATCCGCCATGTGCCCGACCGGGGCCATTTTTATCTCTTAATGTCAGCGCTGCGCCGCGAGATACAGTGTGATACAAAGTCGAAGTTGGCAATTGTTGCGGGCATGTGAATTTATGCTTGCCCCGGGAGATAAATCCGTTACCGTGGCAGGCATTTTTCACCACTTAAGAACGCAGGAACCCGCTATGGCGATTTTTGATGGTCACAATGACCTGCTGCTGAATCTCTGGCTTCACCATCGCGAGGATCCGGTGAGCGCCTTCTTTGCCGGGATTGAGAACGGCCATCTCGACTATCCGCGCATGCTGCAAGGCGGATTTGCCGGCGGGCTATTCGCGCTATTCGTGCCACCGCAGGAATATATTGCCCGTATGACGCCGCAATACGCCAGCCAACGATGGGATCCGATCGATATCCTCTGGCAGCAACTGGCCATCCTGAAGCAACTTATCGCCCACTCCGCTGGACGCTTGAGATTGTGTCTGAGCGCGGCGGATATCGAACGCTGCCGCGAGGATAAGGTACTGGCGATGGTGGCGCATATTGAGGGTGCCGGAGGTTTTGATGGCGAGGGCCGCGACCTGCAGGCCTTTTATGCCGCCGGGGTCCGCAGCATTGGTCCGTTCTGGAATATTGCGAACCGCTTCGGCAGCGGCGTTAACGGTTCGTTTCCCGGTAGCCCGGACACTGGGCCTGGACTGACTGCGTCAGGTATCGATCTGATTAAGCAGGCCAATGCCTTGAAGATGCAGATTGACGTGTCTCATATGAATGAAAAAGCGTTCTGGGATACCGCCCATCACTCAACGTCACCGCTGGTGGCCACCCACTCCAATGCCCACGCCCTGTGCCCGCAGCCGCGCAATCTGACCGACCAGCAACTGCGGGCGATCCGCGACAGCGGCGGCGTGGTGGGCGTCAATTTCGGCAATGCTTTCCTGCGCGCCGACGGCCGGCGCGATAGCGACACGCCCTTAACCACCATTGTCCGGCATATCGACTATCTTATTAACATAATGGGTGAGGATCATGTGGCCCTTGGCTCGGATTTTGACGGCATCACCCTGCCGGACGAGCTGGGCGATGTGGCCGGCTTACCGCGGCTTATCAATACGTTGCGCGCTAGCGGCTATGATCAATTGGTGCTGGATAAGCTGCTGTGGCGTAACTGGCTACGGGTATTAAAAAATGTTTGGCAACAATAGGTTATATTGTAAACATAAAGTTAATTCCTTACAGATTCCGGGTTGATCTCTCTCCCGGTGAAGCGCAATATGCGGCAGCCGTCACAGATCCACCATTATCCGTGAGGCCTGTAGTCATTTTTAAGAGGAACAAAACATGTGGAAGAAACCTGCTTTTATCGATTTACGTCTCGGTCTGGAAGTGACGCTGTACATTTCTAACCGTTAATCGCCCCGCCCGCCGTTCGCGCGGGCACCTTCATTCATTACCCGGTCCGTCTTCATGTTCATTAAAGTCCTCGGTTCCGCCGCCGGCGGCGGTTTCCCGCAATGGAACTGCAACTGCGCCAACTGTCAGGGTCTGCGCGATGGCACCATTCAGGCTGCCCCCCGCACCCAGTCGTCAATTATCGTCAGCGACAACGGTAAAGAGTGGGTGCTGTGCAACGCCTCGCCGGATATCAGCCAGCAGATTGCCCATACCCCCGAGTTAAATAAAGCCGGCGTACTGCGCGGAACGCATATCGGCGGCATTATTCTCACCGACAGCCAGATCGACCACACCACCGGGTTGCTGAGCCTGCGGGAAGGCTGCCCACATCAGGTCTGGTGCACCCCGGAGGTTCATGAGGATCTCTCCACCGGCTTCCCGGTGTTTACCATGCTGCGGCACTGGAACGGCGGCCTGGTGCATCATCCCATCGCTCCGCAGCAGCCTTTTACCGTTGACGCCTGTCCTGATTTGCAGTTTACCGCGGTGCCTATCGCCAGCAACGCGCCGCCCTATTCGCCGTATCGCGACCGGCCGCTGCCGGGTCATAACGTGGCGCTGTTTATCGAAAACCGCCGCAACGGGCAGACGCTGTTCTATGCCCCGGGGCTGGGTGAGCCTGATGAAGCCCTGCTACCGTGGCTGCAAAAAGCGGACTGTCTGCTTATCGATGGCACCGTCTGGCAGGATGACGAGCTGCAGGCCGCCGGCGTCGGACGCAATACCGGCCGCGATATGGGCCACCTGGCGCTCGGCGACGAGCACGGGATGATGGCCCTGCTGGCCTCTCTGCCGGCAAAACGCAAAATTCTCATTCATATTAATAACACCAACCCGATCCTTAACGAGCAGTCTCCCCAGCGCCAGGCGCTAACGCAACAGGGGATCGAAGTGAGCTGGGACGGGATGGCAATCACCCTTCAGGATACCGCATGCTGATCACTGACACGCTGTCGCCGCAGGCCTTTGAAGAGGCTCTGCGGGCTAAAGGCGCCTTCTACCATATTCACCACCCTTACCACATCGCCATGCATAACGGCGACGCGACCCGCGAGCAAATTCAGGGCTGGGTGGCGAACCGGTTTTATTACCAGACCACTATTCCGCTGAAAGACGCGGCAATTATGGCCAACTGCCCGGATGCGCAGACCCGGCGCAAATGGGTGCAGCGGATCCTCGACCACGACGGCAGCCACGGCGAGGACGGCGGGATTGAAGCCTGGCTGCGGCTGGGGGAAGCGGTCGGTTTGAGCCGCGACGATCTGCTCAGCGAGCGTCACGTGCTGCCCGGCGTGCGCTTCGCAGTGGATGCCTATCTTAATTTCGCTCGTCGCGCCTGCTGGCAGGAGGCGGCCTGCAGCTCCCTGACCGAGCTGTTCGCCCCGCAGATCCATCAGTCGCGCCTCGACAGCTGGCCGCAGCACTATCCATGGATCAAAGAGGAAGGCTACTTTTACTTCCGCAGTCGTCTGAGCCAGGCTAACCGCGACGTTGAGCATGGCCTGGCGCTGGCGAAGGCCTACTGCGACAGCGCTGAAAAACAGAACCGGATGCTGGAGATCCTGCAGTTTAAGCTCGACATTCTGTGGTCGATGCTCGATGCCATGACCATGGCCTATGCCCTGCAGCGCCCGCCCTATCACACGGTCACCGACAAGGCGGCCTGGCACACGACCCGACTGGTGTAATCATGCAGAAAACGTCCATCGTTGCCTTTCGTCGCGGCTACCGACTGCAGTGGGAAGCCGCCCAGGAGAGCCATGTGATCCTCTATCCGGAGGGTATGGCCAAACTCAATGAGACCGCCGCGGCGATCCTCGAGCTGGTCGATGGCCGGCGCGACGTCGCGGCGATTATCGCCATGCTTAATGAACGTTTCCCGGAAGCCGGCGGCGTCGATGACGACGTCATCGAGTTCCTGCAGATCGCCTGTCAACAGAAGTGGATCACCTGCCGTGAGCCAGAGTAAACCCACCGTCAATCCGCCGCTGTGGCTGCTGGCGGAGCTGACCTACCGCTGCCCGCTGCAGTGTCCCTACTGTTCCAATCCGCTGGACTTCGCCCGGCAGGATAAGGAGCTGACCACCGAACAATGGATCGAGGTCTTTCGCCAAGCGCGGGCGATGGGCAGCGTTCAGCTGGGCTTTTCCGGCGGCGAGCCGCTGACCCGTAAAGATCTGCCGGAGCTGATCCGCGCCGCGCGCGACCTCGGGTTCTATACCAACCTGATCACCTCCGGGATAGGGCTGACGGAGAGCAAACTGGACGCCTTCAGCGAGGCCGGGCTGGACCATATCCAGATTAGCTTCCAGGCCAGCGATGAAGTGCTCAACGCCGCGCTGGCCGGCAACAAAAAAGCCTTCCAGCAGAAGCTGGCCATGGCCAAAGCCGTGAAAGCGCGCGACTACCCGATGGTGCTCAACTTCGTTCTCCACCGGCACAACATCGACCAGCTCGATAAAATTATCGAGCTGTGCATTGAGCTGGAAGCCGATGACGTTGAGCTGGCCACCTGCCAGTTCTACGGGTGGGCGTTTCTTAATCGCGAAGGGCTGCTGCCGACCCGGGAACAGATCGCCCGCGCCGAGCAGGTGGTCGCTGACTACCGGCAGAAAATGGCCGCCAGCGGCAACCTCACCAACCTGCTGTTCGTCACCCCGGACTATTACGAAGAGCGGCCGAAAGGCTGCATGGGCGGCTGGGGATCGATTTTCCTCAGCGTCACCCCGGAAGGCACCGCCCTGCCTTGCCACAGCGCGCGCCAGCTGCCGGTGGCGTTTCCGTCGGTGCTGGAGCAGAGTCTGGAATCGATCTGGTATGACTCATTCGGCTTCAATCGCTACCGCGGGTATGACTGGATGCCGGAGCCGTGCCGCTCCTGTGATGAAAAAGAGAAGGACTTCGGCGGCTGCCGCTGCCAGGCCTTTATGCTGACCGGCAGCGCCGATAACGCCGACCCGGTGTGCAGCAAATCCCCGCATCATCACAAAATCCTCGAGGCCCGGCGCGAAGCGGCCTGCAGCGACATAAAAGTCAGCCAGCTGCAGTTCCGCAACCGTACCCGCTCGCAGCTGATCTACCAAACCCGGGACCTGTAATGACGCTAGCGACCCGCACCGTCACTTTGCCGGGCGGCCTGCAGGCCACCCTGGTCCATCAGCCGCAGGCGGATCGCGCGGCTGCCCTGGCGCGGGTCGACGCCGGCAGCCACCACGAACCGTCGCGCTTCCCTGGGCTGGCGCACCTGCTGGAACACCTGCTGTTTTACGGCGGAGAGCGCTACCAGGATGATGACCGACTGATGGGCTGGGTGCAGCGCCAGGGCGGAAGCGTGAATGCCACCACCCTGGCTCGCCATAGCGCGTTCTTTTTCGAGGTTGCCGCCGATGCTCTGGCTGATGGTGTCGCGCGTCTACAGGAGATGCTGCAGGCCCCGCTGCTGCTCAGGGAAGATATTCAGCGCGAAGTGGCGGTGATTGACGCCGAGTACCGCCTGATCCAGCAGCATGAGCCATCGCGCCGGGAAGCCGCGGTG
>NZ_JAGRQY010000064.1:0-80595 GCF_018223905.1 Klebsiella sp. 28 | reverse complement strand
GTGATACGCTGCGCCACCATCGGGTCGGCCATGTCGACTTTCTTAGCGCCCAGCGCTTTCGCCACTTTCTTCAAATCCAGCTGCCCGGCGACCGGAGTGACGGCCACCGCCAGATGCTTCATATCGCCGTTCACGGCGACCAGCAAGGTCTTGTAAACCTGGTCGGCATTGAGGCCGAGCTTGCGCACCACTTCATCTCCGAAGTTGGTCTCATTGGGATCGTGATCGTAACTGTGGATCTGAAAGGAAATTTTGTTTTTTTCGAGTAATTTAACGGCGGGAGTCATAGCTATCCTTCTTACCAACCGGTTTTGCGTGACGTCAGAATACGCCCGCAGGTTGTCTAAAAAATAGTACCATCTTGCGCAATAGTGTTGGCAGTGATGGTCACTTTGAGCGACAATCAGACGATCCGGGATGCAAATCCCGGGATAATAATAATGATGAAATTCCTCTTTGACGGGCCAATAGCAATATTGGCCATTTTTTTTATGTCAGCATATCCGGCAGATTCCCTTCGCCATACAGGTGCAGCGCGCCGACGGCAACCACGTAGCGCCCCGGCGGCAAGGCCAGCAGCGTCTCGCGCCAGGCGAGGTTGCGCTGGTGCATCAGCACATCATATAAAGACTGGCTAAAGGTCGTCGGCAGCGATACCGCGCCGCGCGACGGCGGTTGCTCCAGCCACCAGCCGATCATGACCTGCAGTAAACGGGCGTTGGTGCGCCAGTGGGTCAGTGTATCCTCCAGCAGCGCCATCCCCCCGTCGGGCAGATCGCGCAGCAGCGCGATTTGGCTGTCGGCGCCTTCCAGCTCCATCACCGCTATGTTGCTCTCGCGGGCGGCCATCAGCAACTGATAATCGATGCCGTAATCCGGTCGCAGCCCCAGCTTCTGCGCCTGGGTGGCCTGCAGGACCATCGCCACCTGCCACAGCGGCTGGCTGTCGAACAGCCCGACCGACAGGCCCAGCTCGCCGGCTCGCGCCTCTAGCTCGCTCAGCTGCGCATCGCTCAGGCGTTCCGCCAGCGGTGGGTAAGTGGGGAGATTGCTAAACGGGGTTTCATTGCCGCTGATATCGGCCTCGACGATTAACGCATCGGCCTGGCGTATTTTTTTCAGAAGCTTCGCCGGCGGCGGCGCCATGTCGCGGGTGCCCATATGGATACTGCCGACGAGGTGCAAATAGCGTTCGCCGGGCAGGACGATATCCATCGCAGGCCAGGAATAAGACGAGCCGACGGCGGCTCGCCACAGCATTTTTATCCGGTTTAACAGGCCCATACGCGCTCCGAAGTGTGAGGACTTCATGCTAGCGCATATGGTGATACACGTCACCCTTCCGGCGGGCTTTTCTTGTCCCGGCAAAAAAACGGGCGCCGAACAACGTCGGCGCCCGTTTCATCTGACGGCGTTTACTCTTTTGGTTTAAAGCGCAGCAGGCGGTTGGCGTTACTCACCACGGTGATCGACGACAGCGCCATCGCCGCGCCGGCGACCACCGGGTTGAGCAGGGTGCCGGTCAGTGGCCAAAGGATCCCGGCGGCAATCGGGATACCCAGCGAGTTGTAGACAAATGCGCCCAGCAGGTTCTGCTTCATATTGCGTAACGTTGCTTTCGAAATCGCCAGCGCATCGGCCACGCCGTGAAGACTATGGCGCATCAGGGTGATCGCCGCGGTTTCAATAGCGACATCGCTGCCGCCGCCCATGGCGATCCCGACATCCGCCTGGGCCAGCGCCGGGGCGTCGTTAATCCCATCGCCAACCATCGCCACTTTGTGCCCCTGGCTCTGCAGACGCTTAATGGCATCGGCTTTACCGTCCGGTAGCACGCCGGCGATCACTTCATCAATGCCGGCTTCTTTGGCGATAGCCTTCGCGGTGGTGGGGTTATCCCCGGTAAGCATCACCAGCCGGTAGCCCTGCCGATGCAAACGCGCCAGGGCGTCGACGCTGTCTTCGCGCAGCGGGTCGCGGATGGCGAACAGCGCGGCGGCCTGACCATCCACCGCCAGCAGCACCGGCGTGGCGCCGCGTGAGGCCTGGGCTGTCATCTCGCTTTCCACCTCGGCGGTATTGATATGCTGCTCGTTGAGCAGCGCCTGGTTACCGAGCAGCAGACGATGACCTTCCGCCTCGCCGCTGACGCCAAGGCCACGCAGGGTGCGGAAGCCGCTGACTTCCGGCAATGGGCCGTCGGCAGCTTTATCAAGGATCGCTCGCGCCAGCGGATGGCTTGAGCCCTGCTCCAGCGCGGCGGCAAGACGCAGCGCGGTATGCTCATCAACGCCAGCGAAAGTTTTCACCGCCACCACCTGCGGCTTGCCTTCGGTCAGGGTGCCGGTTTTATCGAACACCAGGGTGTCGAGTTCACTGGCGCGCTGCAGCGCATCGGCATCGCGGACCAGCACGCCATACTCCGCCGCCCGGCCAACGCCGGAGATAATCGACATCGGCGTCGCCAGGCCTAAGGCGCACGGACAGGCGATAATCAGTACCGTGGTGGCAATGACCAGGGTATAGACGATCTGCGGCGCCGGGCCGAAGAAGTACCAGATCGCAGCGCTGATCAGCGCAATGACGACCACCGCCGGAACAAATACGGCGGAGATTTTATCCGCCAGCTGGCCGATTTCCGGTTTGCTGCTCTGCGCCTGGCGCACCATGCGGATAATTCTTGCCAGCGTGGTCTGGCTGCCGACGGCGCTGGCGGTAAACAGCACGCTGCCATCCTGCACCACAGTCCCGGCGTGAATGGCGTCGCCATCGCCTTTTTGCTGCGGCACCGGTTCGCCGGTGAGCATCGCTTCATCAAACCAGGCTTCACCCTGGCTTATCATACCGTCGACCGGGACGCGGTCGCCGGTAGTCAGGCGCAGCGTCATGCCGGCCTGAACTTCCGCGAGCGGCAGATCTTTCTCGCCCTCGGGCGTGACGACCCGCGCCGAAGGCGGCGTCAGGTCGAGCAGTTTTTCCAGCGCTTTCGAGGAGCGCTGACGCGCGCGGGCCTCCAGCATATGGCCCAGGTTAATCAGGCCGATAATCATCGCGCTGGCTTCGTAATAGAGATGGCGGGCTTCCATCGGGAACCACTGCGGCCACAGGTTGACGCTCATCGAGTACAGCCAGGCGACGCCGGTGCCGAGCGCCACCAGCGTATCCATGGTAGCGGTGCCGTTTTTCAGGCTTTTCCACGCGCTGCGGTAGAAGTGGCCGCCGGCGAAGACCATGACGGCGAGGGTGACAAGGCCGATAACCAGCCACAGCGAACGGTTGTCGTCGCTGACCATCATGTTATCGCCGATCATGCCCCAGACCATCACCGGCACGCCGACCAGCAGGGCGACAATCGCCTGCCAGCGAAAACGCTTCATCGTCGCGAGGGCGGTTTCCTGCTGGCGTTCGCGGCGTTGCAGATCGTCTTCGATCGCCTCCGCGCCATAGCCGGCTTTCTCCACCGCCTGCACTAATTCTGCAGCGGACGCACTGCCCATCACCAGCGCCGTGCGTTCCGCCAGGTTAACCCGCGCCAGTGAGACGCCCGGCACCGCGGCAAGCGCGTTTTGTACCCGGGAGACGCAGCTGGCGCAGCTCATGCCGTTGATCAGCAGCTGTTGACTGTCATCTTCGTCATGGGCTGCCGGAAGCTCAGGAGTGGCCGCTGTCAGTGCTTCCGACGGGATTGATGATTCTGCCAGCGGTTTAGCCTTTGGGTGGCTGAGCTCCGCGCCGTATCCGGCTTGTTTAACGGTATCAATCAGCGCTTGCGCGCTGGCGCTGCCCGTCACATGGGCTTCAGTGAGGGTGACTTCCGCTTGCTCAACGTCAGGACGCTGCTCCAGACTCTCTTTCACGCGTTTGACGCAGTGGCCGCAGGAGAGGCCATCCAGCGTCAGGTCGATAGTGTTAGACATAAATAACTCCTGAATAATTTTCCGGTCAACGATTGACCAGACCCACTCTTTCATCGAGTATTAAGAAGGTTAAACCTTCCAGCAAGGGGAAGGTCAAGGAGAAAAAATGAATATCAGCGATGTGGCGAAAAAAACCGGCTTAACCAGCAAAGCGATTCGTTTTTATGAAGAGAAGGGGCTGGTGACGCCGCCGTTGCGGAGCGAAAACGGCTACCGCACCTATAGTCAGCAGCATCTCGATGAGCTGACGCTGCTGCGCCAGGCGCGGCAGGTGGGGTTTAACCTGGAAGAGTGCCGCGAGCTGGTGGCCCTGTTCAACGACCCGTCGCGGCACAGCGCCGATGTGAAAAAACGCACGCTGGAGAAAGTGGCGGATATCGAGAACCATATCCGCGAGCTGCAAAATATGCGCGCGCACCTGCTGGCGCTGGCCGAATCCTGCCCCGGCGACGACAGCGCGGAGTGCCCGATTATCGATAATCTTTCCGGCTGCTGCCATCGCAAGGCGCAGGCTTAACGGACGGCGGGTCTGATTCGTAGCGTAATCCCTTCTACGGCAATCACTTCAACCTTGCTGCCCGCCGCGAAGTCTTCATCGGCAATCACCGGCCAGGAGCTATCGCCCACGCGGACGTGGCCGCGGCCGTTCACCAGCGGGGCATCCAGCGTCAGGCGGCGGCCCACCAGTTGCTGCCCGCGCTGGTTGAGCTGGGCATCGGCCGGGCGCTGCGTTTTGACGCGCTTACGCAGCCATTTCGACCACAGCCACGCCGCCAGCAGGGTGAGAACGGCAAACAGCGTGCCTTGCCATTCCCAGCTCAGCGGCAGGAGCCAGGTCAGGGCGCCGGTCACCACGCCGGCGACGCCGCTCCACAGCAGGTATCCGCTGCCGCCCAGCATCTCGGCCGCCAGCAGCAGCCCGCCGAGGCTTAGCCAGAACAGATGGGGGTGTGCGAGGATCATGCCGATCATGATTTTTTCCGATCGCCAGCGCCTTCTTTGATCAGCTCGCTGATCCCGGCGATCGATCCCATCAGGCTGCTGGCATCCAGCGGCATCAATACCACTTTGCTGTTGTTAGCGGCGCCAATCTGCTGCAGCGCATCGGTGTATTTCTGCGCCACGAAGTAGTTGATCGCCTGAATATCGCCCGAGGCGATCGCCGAGGAGACCATTTGGGTGGCGCGGGCTTCCGCTTCGGCGGACCGTTCGCGAGCCTCCGCCTGCAGGAACGCGGACTGCCGTTCGCCCTCGGCCTTGAGGATCTGCGACTGCTTTTCCCCTTCCGCTTTCAGAATTTCCGCCTGTCGCACCCCTTCGGCCTCAAGGATGTAAGCGCGTTTGGTACGTTCGGCTTTCATCTGGGCGTTCATCGAGGCGATAAGCTCCGCCGGCGGGCGAACGTCGCGAATTTCGACGCGGGTGATTTTCACCCCCCACGGGTTGGTGGCGTCGTCAACGATATGCAGCAGGCGGGTGTTAATGCTGTCGCGCTGGGAGAGCATTTCGTCCAGCTCCATTGAGCCGAGCACGGTACGGATGTTGGTCATCGTCAGGTTGACGATCGCCTGCTCAAGATTGCTGACCTCGTAGGCGGCCTTTGGCGCGTCGATCACCTGAATAAAACAGACCGCGTCGATGGTGACGTTGGCGTTATCCCGGGAGATAACCTCCTGCGAGGGGATATCGAGCACCTGCTCCATCATGTTCACTTTGCGGCCGATACGGTCCATAAACGGCACGACTAAGCTTAATCCCGGCTGCAGCGTCTGGGTAAAACGCCCGAAGCGCTCCACCGTCCACTGGTAGCCCTGCGGGACAATTTTCACCGCCGCGGCCACAATAACCAGCGCGACGAAAATAAGGATAGGAATAAAAATTAGCATCAAAAACCTCCTGTCTTGTTGCCTGGCGGGGCGCTACAAGGAAATAGTGCATGTTTAAACTGAGTATATCTTTCTCCTCATCCTGGAGAAAGGAAAGTGCGGTAAACTAGCGGTGTTTCAGAAAATAATCAGGAAGACTCATGAAGGAAAATAACGCGCTTTTGCGTCTCGACGGTGTGGGGTTTAAGACCGACGACGCCGTTATTTTACACAATATCAATTTTCAGCTTCGCGCCGGAGAATTCAAGTTGATTACCGGCCCTTCCGGCTGCGGGAAAAGTACCTTGCTGAAGATTATCGCCTCGCTGCTCAGCCCAACCTCCGGGCGCCTGTTCTTCGACGATGCGGATGTCGCGACGCTGTCGCCGGAAAGGTATCGCCAACAGGTCTCTTACTGCGCGCAGACGCCGGCCCTGTTCGGTGATTCGGTTTACGATAATCTGATTTTTCCGTGGCAGATCCGCAATAAACAACCGGATCCGCAGGCGCTGCTGGCCGACCTGCAGCGCTTTGGCCTTGACGAAAATATGCTGGAAAAATCCATTAATGAACTCTCCGGCGGGGAAAAGCAGCGCGTATCGCTGATCCGCAATCTACAATTTCTGCCGCGCGTGCTGCTGCTGGACGAAATTACCAGCGCGCTGGATGAAAGTAATAAACAGAATGTGAATGAAATTATTCATGGCTACGCAACGGAAAAACAGGTCGCTGTTCTGTGGGTCACCCACGATCGCAATGAAATTTCGCATGCCGATGAAGTGATTACGCTGCAACCTGCCGGCGGAAATATGCAGGAGGTACAGCATGAACGGGCATAACATTACGAACGAATCGCTGGCGCTGTCGATGGTGCTGGTGCTGATCGCTATTCTGGTCAGCTATCGGGAAAAGCTGGCGCTGGAAAAAGATATTATCTGGAGTATTTGCCGGGCGATCGTGCAGCTGATAATCGTCGGCTATGTGCTGAAATATATCTTTAACGTCAATCATGCGGTTCTGACGCTGTTGATGGTGCTGTTTATCTGCTTTAACGCGGCGTGGAATGCGAAGAAGCGCAGTAAATATATCGACAAAGCTTTTATCTCGTCGTTTATCGCCATCACTACTGGCGCTGGACTAACGCTGGCGGTACTGGTGTTTTCTGGCTCGATCGCCTTCGTGCCGATGCAGGTGATCCCGATTGCCGGGATGGTGGCCGGGAACGCCATGGTGGCGGTAGGGCTGTGCTACAACAATATGGGCCAGCGCTTCAGCAGCGAGCAGCAGCAGATTCAGGAGAAACTGAGCCTCGGCGCGACGCCGAAGATGGCCTCAGCGCGGCTGATTCGCGAGAGCATTCGCGCGTCATTGATTCCCACCGTCGATTCGGCGAAAACGGTCGGTCTGGTGAGCTTGCCTGGGATGATGTCGGGGCTGATTTTTGCCGGTATTGACCCGGTGAAGGCGATTAAGTACCAGATCATGGTGACCTTTATGCTGCTGTCGACCGCCAGCCTGTCGACGATTATCGCCGGCTATCTGACCTACCGGAAGTTCTTCAACGCCCGCCATCAGCTGGTGGTGACGCAGCTGAAAAAGCGCCCGTGAACGATCCCGGGTTGCGGCGTTCACGCCTTACCCGGGCTACTTAGGCTACGTTCCGCATAGTTCGCGTAGCCCGGATAAGCGCAGCGCTATCCGGGGAAGGCAACGGATTAGTACAGCAGCGAATAGAGCTGACGACGATATTTGGCGGCCAGCGCATCGCCGGTACCGAGGGCGGCGAGGATCTCCTGCAGCATCTTGCGCGCCTGGCCATCGCCGGCGCCTAAATCTTTCTGCAGATGGCTGAACAGCAGGGCCAGCGCTTCTTCATTACGCCCGACCTGATGCAGCTGCAGCGCCAGCTGGGAGGCCAACTGCGCATCCTCCGGATTCTGTTCCACCTGCTGCTGCAGCTGCTGGATTTCCGGGGTGTCGGCGGCCTGTTTGAGCAGCTCAATCTGCGCCACCAGACCCTGATAGTGGGTATCCTGATCCTGCAGAGGAATGGTTTTCAGCACGCTTTCCGCTTCATCGGAACGGTGCAGAGCAATCAGCGTTTCCGCCAGCAGCAGGCCAATCTGGCTTTCCTGATTCGACAGCTGCCAGGCTTCCTTCAGCAGCGGCAGGGCATCGGCGTATTTTTCTTCCTGCATCAGGGCCAGCGCCTGCTGAGCTTTCAGCTCCTCTTCACGGGGCAGGACTTTATCCAGCAGGGCGCGGATCGCTTCTTCCGGCTGCGGGCCTTCAAAACCATCCACCGGCTGGCCGTTCTGGAACAGATAAACCGTAGGGATGGCGCGCAGACCAAACTGTGAAGCGAGCATCTGCTCGGCGTCGCAATCGACCTTCGCCAGCGTGAACTGGCCGTTGTATTGGGCTGCCAGGCGCTCGAGCACCGGGGTCAGCTGTTCGCAGTGCTGGCTGCGGGCAGACCAGAAATAAAACAGCACCGGAACGTTCATGGACTGCTGTAGCGTCTGCTGCAGGTTCGCTTCGCTAATGTTGACAATATTCTGTTCGGACATGGGCATTTCTCGTTAGTCGATTTCTGTTTTACATGGGGGCGGCATTCCGCGCTTCAACTCAGCCGTGGATAATTTTGTCCATCGCGCGGGCAGGCAGCAGGCGCTTAAGCAGCGCCACCGCGTGGGTGACCAGGGTGACCGGATAGCGCAGCTTTGGTTTATCGCTGGTAAAAGCATGGCGCACTTTTTCCACCACCGCCTCCGGCCCGAGGGTAAAGCGGGCGGCGATGCCCGGATTTTCTACGGGCTTATCGCTTTGCGTCTGGTTGACGTTATCGGTAAAGCGGGTGCGGATCGGGCCCGGTTCAATCAGGCTGACCTGAATACCGCTGTGGCGCAGCTCCATGCGCAGCGCGTCGGACCACGCCTCGAGGGCATATTTACTGGCGGCATAGGCTCCGCGGCCGGGACTGGCGATAAGCCCCATCACCGAGGAGGTCATCACGATGCGCCCTTCGCCGTGCGGCGTCATCGCCGGCAGCAGCAGCATGGTGAGCTGATGCGCGCCGAAAAAGTTAGCGGAAAATTGCTGTTCCATCTGCTGGCGGCTGATGGTGTTCAGCGGGCCATAGACGCCATACCCGGCGTTATTGAACAGGCCGTAGAGACGATTATCGGTCAGCGCAATCACCTCCGCTGCCGCGCGCTCCACGCTCTGCGGGTCATCCAGATCGAGCAAAATACCGGTTAGCCCCAGATTCTGCATCCGCGCGACATCCTCTGCTTTGCGGCAGGCCGCCAGCACGCGAAAGCCCTGGCGGGTTAAATCCAGCGCGCTTTCCAGACCAATTCCGCTGGAACAGCCTGTCACTAAAACCGTTTTTTGCATAACTTTACCTGTCAGCGACCCCTGGCGTTCAGGAGTCATGATTAACTAAGGGAGCCAGCCGCTTCGCCATCCAGTCGGCGATAAACGGCTGCGCGTCGCGATTTGGATGAATGCCGTCGTCCTGCATCCATTGCGGCTTGAGATAGACCTCCTCCATAAAAAAGGGCAGGAGAGGAATAGCGAATTCTTTGGCCAGGGCCGGGTAAATCGCGCCGAAGGCTTCATTATAGCGGCGGCCATAGTTCGCCGGCAGGTGAATTTGCATCAGCAGCGGCTCGGCGTTGGCCGCTTTGATATCTTTAATAATGGTGCGCAGCGTCTGCTCGGTCTGCTGCGGCGGAAAACCGCGCAGTCCGTCATTGCCGCCGAGCTCAACCAGCACCCAGCGCGGCTGGTGCTGCTTAAGCAGCGCTGGCAGGCGAGCCAACCCCTGCTGCGAGGTATCGCCGCTGATGCTGGCGTTCACCACCGGCGTTTTCGCCTGCCACTGCTCATTGAGCAGCGCCGGCCAGGCGGCGTTGGCCGCCATCCGATAGCCAGCGCTCAGGCTGTCGCCGAGGATCAGCAGCGTGTCCGCCGCCATCGCGCGGCAGGTAAACAGGAACAACAACAGGAAAGGCACATGCCAGCGGAAAACATACTTGAAGTTCATCATCTTAAGAAGTCCGTCGGTCAGGGGGAGCATCAGCTCTCCATCCTTACCGGAGTTGAGCTGGTTGTCAAACCGCGGCAGACCATCGCCCTGATCGGCGAGTCGGGTTCCGGTAAATCGACCCTGCTGGCGATCCTCGCCGGCCTCGACGATGGCAGCAGCGGGGAAGTATCGATGCTGGGCAAACCGCTGCACCGGATGGATGAAGAGGCGCGGGCGGCGCTGCGGGCGCAGCACGTTGGTTTTGTTTTTCAGTCGTTTATGCTGATCCCGACGCTCAACGCCCTGGAGAACGTCGAGCTGCCGGCGCTGTTGCGCGGCGCCAGCGATAGCCAGAGCCGGGGCGATGCCCGCGCGCTGCTTGAGCAGCTGGGACTTGGCAAACGCCTGCACCACCTGCCGGCGCAGCTCTCCGGCGGCGAACAGCAGCGGGTGGCGCTGGCCCGGGCCTTTAACGGGCGCCCGGCCATTCTGTTCGCCGATGAGCCCACCGGCAACCTCGATCGCCAGACCGGGGACAAAATTGCCGATCTGCTGTTCTCGCTTAATCGCGAACACGGCACCACCCTGATCCTCGTCACTCACGATCCGCTGCTGGCGGCGCGCTGCGATCGCCGTCTGCGCCTGGTGGATGGCCAGCTGCGGGAGGAAGCATGATCGCCCGCTGGTTCTGGCGCGAATGGCGCTCGCCGTCGCTGCTGATCGTCTGGCTGGCGTTAAGCCTCGCCGTGGCCTGCGTGCTGGCCCTGGGGTCGATAAGCGATCGGATGGAGAAAGGCCTTAGCCAGCAAAGCCGTGAGTTTATGGCCGGCGACCGTACGCTGCGCAGTTCGCGCGAGGTACCCGCCGAGTGGATCGCACAGGCGCGGAAGTCAGGGCTGACCGTCGGCGAGCAGCTGAGCTTTGCCACCATGACGTTCGCCGGGGATACGCCGCAGCTGGCGGACGTTAAGGCGGTGGACGACCGCTATCCGCTGTATGGCACCCTCGAGACGCAGCCGCCGGGGCTGAAGCCGCAGGCGGGGAGCGTGCTGCTGGCGCCAAGGCTGATGGCGCTCCTGAACCTGAAAACCGGCGATACGATTGACGTTGGCGATGCCACGCTGCGCATTGCCGGGGAGGTGATTCAGGAGCCGGATGCAGGGTTTAACCCCTTCCAGATGGCGCCGCGACTGATGATGAATATGGCCGACGTGGCAAAAACCGGGGCCGTGCAGCCCGGCAGTCGCGTCGCATGGCGCTATAAGTTCGCCGGCGACGCTGAACAGCTGGCCAATTATGAGCAGTGGCTGCTGCCGAAGCTCGGCCCGGAGCATCGCTGGATTGGCCTTGACCAGGACGACAGCGCGCTGGGCAAATCCCTCGAACGCTCGCAGCAATTCCTGTTGTTATCCGCGCTGTTGACGCTGCTGCTGGCCGTCGCCGCAGTGGCGGTAGCGATGAGCCACTACTGCCGCAGCCGCTATGATCTGGTCGCCATACTCAAGACGCTGGGCGCCGGAAGGTCGCAGCTGCGCAAGCTTATCGTCGGCCAATGGCTGCTGCTGTTGACGCTGTCGGTGATAACCGGCGGGGTGGCGGGCCTGGCGCTGGAGCGTCTGCTGCTGCTGGTGCTCAAACCGGTGCTGCCCGCCGCGTTACCCGCTGCCAGCGGTTGGCCGTGGCTGTGGGCTATCGGGGCGACAGGCGTCATTTCCCTGCTGGTGGGCCTGCGACCCTATCGACTGCTGCTGGCGACCCTGCCGCTGCGAGTGCTGCGTCAGGATGTGGTGGCTAACGTCTGGCCGTTGAAAATCTGGATCCCGGCGGTTAGCGTCGTGGTGGTGGGCCTGTTGGCCTGGCTGCTGGGCGGCAGCCCGCTGCTGTGGTCGGTGCTGGCCGGGGCGGTGGTGCTGGCGCTGCTGTGCGGCCTGGTGGGCTGGGGATTGCTGTGGCTGCTCAAACGCCTGACGCTCAAAGCCTTGCCGCTGCGTCTGGCGGTGAACCGCCTGCTGCGCCAGCCGTGGTCGACCCTCAGCCAGCTGGCGGCGTTTTCCCTGTCGTTTATGCTGCTGGCGCTCCTGTTGGTGCTGCGCGGCGATCTGCTTGACCGCTGGCAGCAGCAGTTGCCCCCGCAGAGCCCGAACTACTTTCTGATCAATATCGCCCCTGAGCAGATAGTGCCGGTGAAGACCTTCCTCGCCGAACACCAGACGCGGGCGGCGGAATTCTATCCGATCGTCCGGGCCCGTCTGACGCAGATCAACGGTCAGTCCACGGACGGAAACAAAGACGAAGCGCTGAATCGCGAGCTTAATCTCACCTGGAGCGAACAGCGTCCGGATCATAATCCGCTGGTGGCCGGCAGCTGGCCGCCGAAGCCGGGCGAGGTATCGATTGAGGAGGGGCTGGCGCAGCGGCTGGGGATAAAGATCGGCGATACAGTGACCTTTACCGGCGATACCCAGGAGTTCAGCGCGAAGGTCAGCAGCGTGCGCAAAGTAGACTGGGAGAGCCTGCGGCCAAACTTCTTCTTTATTTTCCCCGCCGGGGCGCTGGACGGGCAGCCGCAGAGCTGGCTCACCAGCTTCCGCTGGGATAACGGTCCCGCGATGTTGACCCAGCTGAACCGCGAGTTTCCCACCGTCAGTCTGCTGGATATCGGCGCCATCTTGCGTCAGGTCGGCCAGGTGCTCTCCCAGGTCAGCCGGGCGCTGGAGGTGATGGTGGGCCTGGTGACAGCCTGCGGCGTGCTGCTGTTGCTGGCGCAGGTGCAGGTCGGTATGCGTCAACGCCATCAGGAGCTGGTGGTCTGGCGCACGCTGGGGGCAGGAAAATCGCTGCTGCGCGCTACGCTGTGGGCGGAGTTTGCCCTGCTGGGGCTGGTTTCCGGCCTGGTGGCGGCGATAGGCGCGGAAGTGGCGCTGGCGATGCTGCAGACGAAAGTCTTTGATTTTCCCTGGGCGCCAGACTGGCGCCTGTGGGTGTTGCTGCCGCTGACGGGAGCGGTGTTGTTATCCCTGTGCGGCGGCGGGCTGGGGCTGCGTCTGTTAAAAGGAAAAGCGCTATTCCGCCAGTTTAGCCAGTAAGAATATTGCATTTTGATGATGCGCCGCCGTTTTTGGCGGCGCTTTTATTTTAAACGCACAAATTGATAAATCATTGATTTTTAAGAGCACAAAACATTAAAAACCCAGCAACACGCTATGCTGATTCGCGGTTAATATTCAACTGGAAAATATAAGGTGACTTATTAATCAAGGAAAAACTATGGCACACACAATAAAAGCGCTGGCGATCTCGATCGGCGCAGCATTAGCGTTAACGTCATTGCCTTCCCACGCGGAGATTACGCTGCTGAAACAAGATCCGCAGGCGGGCGATCCGTTAAGCCGGCTTAACTTTACCGTCGGCGGCAGTATCCGGCCGCAGTTCAACATGATGACCGGCGATGGCGACAAAGGCTCCTATAAGCGTAACGGTTTTGACGGCGGCACCCGCTTCCGCTTCGCGGCGGATTACTACCTGTTCGATGATATTAGCTGGATCAGCTACTATGAGCTGGGCGTGAACATTCCGGCGCTGTTTGACTGGGATAACCACTACGCGGAAGGCGCGAACAATACCACCCGCCGCATGCTGTATACCGGCCTGAAAAGCGATACCTGGGGTATGTTAACCTACGGGCAGCAGAACAGCATTTACTATGATGTGGTGGGGGTGAAAACCGATATCTGGGACTACGATATGATCGGTCAGGCCCCGGGGAACGGTATTAATGGCGATTACGATGGCTCCTATCGTTCACGTAATATGCTGAAATATAAGAAAACTGTAGGTGATGTCGATCTTTACGGCTCTTATCTGTTCGAAGACAGCGAATACCTGCCGGGTAACGGCCTGCGTTACAAGCGTAAAGGCGGTGGTTCTGTTGGCGCGGACTACCACATCATGAAGGATCTGACCTGGGGTACCGCGTGGAACTACACCCGCGCCGAAATGCGCGACCCGTCAAGCGCCGACAGCAAAACCTATGACCAGAATATCGTCGGTACCGCGCTGAGCTGGACCCCGGATAACTGGACCTTCTCCTTCGGCGGCGGCTGGTATCAGAACTTCCTCACCACCAAGAAAACCGATGTGCATAATTACTTTGCCGGTGACGCCTGGGGGATTGAATATTTTGCGGGCTATAAATTCCCGATCAATCAATACGCTGTAAAATATATTCAGCCGTACTTTATGGGCGACCGTCTGGAATATGTGAACGGCCGCAACTATCAGCGTATCGATAACGGTCTGGGGATTAGCTTCCAGCTGGATTACGGTTTCCGCGTTGACTACGAACACGTGTTTACCTCCAGCACCGACAACCTTGGCGATATGAACCTGGTCCGTCTGCGCTACGACTTCTAAGCGGTCACAACTCCCCGGTCGCGCGCGCTTACCGTGGCTACAAATCGCGCCGACCGGTAGCCCGGCTAAGGCGTTTACGCCGCAAGCCGGGACAATAGAGCATGCGATTACTTCGCCAGCCAGGCTGCGACCTCCTGCCAGCTGCCGCGAAAGAGAATTTTCCCGGCTTTTTTCCCCAACTGATAGCGATACATCGGGTCGTAGTACTCTTCCAGCAGCGGTACCAGCCAGGCAAAGTGCGCCTCGGTGCTGGCGGTGCGCTGCTGCTGCACCAGCGCCTCATCGAGCCGTTCAGTGAGCTGAGCAAAACGCTGCAGCCCCAGGCGACGGCGGATGGCAAACAGGCCGTGATGCAGATACTCGCCGTATGCCTGCCAGCCTTTCTCTTCGCCATACGCGGCGATAAAGTCGCGATACATGCGATCGAAATACTCTTCGCGCAGCCGTTCGAGGCGAACGTCAAACGGATCTTCCACCACCGCCAGCGGCGACTGCGCCATGCGGAGGCGCAGGCTCTCCGGTAGATGATTGGCGCCGATCATATGGCCTTCATCTTCCAGCACCCAGCGGGTCTGCTGTTCGGCTTTTTTAAGCAGGCTGACCGCCAGGTGGTTTTCAAAGGTGGCCTGCGGATGCTGATCCTGCAGGGTTCGACCGAATGAAGAACCGCGGTGATGAGCAAGCCCTTCCAGGTCGATACCGTCCGGGCGCGAGCAGACCAGTTGAGTTTTGCCGTTGCCGGTACAGCCGCCAATCAGCACGATCGGCCGCTGCACCAGGTCGTCGGTGGCCTGGATCGCCGCCTGGCGTAGCGCCTTATAGCCGCCGACGATCAGGGGGTAATCCACGCCAGCTTCTTTCAGCCACTGCTGGACGATATGCGAGCGCTGGCCGCCGCGGGCGCAGCACAGGTAACCGTGCGGGTAACGGGCGCACGCTTCCAGCCACGCCTGAGTACGGCTGGCGCGCAGGTCACCCTGGACCAGTTTATGGCCGAGCGCCAGCGCCGCTTCCGGCCCCTGGCGCTTGTAGCAGGTGCCGACCGCGGCGCGTTCTTCATCATTCATCAGCGGCAGGTTGATCGCCGCCGGCATCGCGCTTTGGCTAAACTCCACCGGGGCGCGTACGTCAATCAGTGGCGTATCGCTGGCGAGAATGGCGCGATAATCCGTCCCATTGGTCATGGGGTATCCTCTGAAGTCAAAACAGAAATGAGCTTTACAGCAAGGGGGGGATTGTACGCGCCTCAAGGTGTGCCGGGGAAGGGGATAGATCAAATCCCCGGCACGAAGGGCTTAGCTGAGCTGCGATTGCGCCCAGACCAGGCCGCTGGTGTACTCCGGCGGCAGCAGCGGCTTGATCGCTTCCAGCGTCGCGCTCAGGCGATCGGTATCGCTGTCGGTGAGGTTCAGGTGGCCGACTTTACGACCCGGGCGCACCTCTTTGTCATACCAGTGCAGGTGCACCAGCGGCAGCTTCAGCCAGTCGTAGTTAAGATCGGTGCCGATCAGGTTGATCATCACCGACGGGCTGTTGACCACCGGTGGCGGCAGCGGCAGGCCGGTAATCGCCCGCAGATGCAGCTCGAACTGGCTGATAGACGCCCCGTTCTGCGTCCAGTGGCCGCTGTTGTGCACCCGCGGCGCCAGCTCGTTAATCAGCAGCCCCTCGGCGGTAACGAAGCACTCCATCGCCATCACGCCGACATAGTTCAGCTCGTTCATGATCGCCGTCAGCATGCTTTCCGCCTGTTCCTGCTGGCGAGCGTTGGCCTGCGGGAAGGCGACGCTGGCGCGCAGAATACCGTCCTGATGCAGGTTACGGGTCAGCGGGTAGAAGACGGTGCTACCGTCATGAGCGCGGGCGCCCACCAGCGATACCTCGCCGGAGAAGTTAATCCCCTGCTCGACGATGCACTCGCCGTAGTTATCGGCCGGTAGCTGATCGATCTCGTTTTCCCGCAGACGCCACTGGCCGCGGCCGTCGTAACCGCCAACGCGACGCTTAACGATCGCCAGTTCGCCAAGGCGGGCAAACACCGCCGGCCACTCGCTTTTATCCGCCAGCAGCTGCCACGGGGCGGTGGCGAGGCCAAGCTTGTCAAACAGCTGCTTTTGCGTCAGGCGGTCGGCGATAATCGGGAAGACATCGCGGTTGACGAACGCCGGGTGGCGGGCCAGCTCGCGGGTGAGGGCGGTTTCCGGCCAGCGTTCAATTTCTGCCGTGATGACGCTCTGCTGGAACGGCACCGCTTCCGGGTCGGCTTCCAGCCCCACCGGCCAGACGGCGATGCCCAGCGGCTCGCCGGCCTGGCGCAGCATACGGCCTAACTGGCCGTTACCGAGCACGCATACCTGTTTCATGCCGCACCCCGCGGATCCGGATTATCCAGCACTTCATCGGTTTGCGCCTGACGCCAGGCGCTCAGGCGCTGGTGCAGTTCTGCATCATGCTGGGCAAGGATCTGCGCGGCGAGCAGGCCGGCGTTCGCAGCGCCAGCTTTGCCGATGGCCAGGGTACCGACCGGAATGCCGCGCGGCATCTGCACAATGGAGTAGAGGCTGTCGACACCGCTTAAGGCTGCGCTCTGAACCGGTACGCCGAGCACCGGCACCAGGGTTTTCGCCGCAATCATGCCCGGCAGATGCGCCGCGCCGCCTGCTCCTGCAATAATCACCTGATAACCGTGGCTTTCGGCGCTTTCAGCAAAGCTGAACAGCTTATCGGGCGTGCGGTGGGCGGAGACCACTTCGACATGGTACGGAACGTTCAGGGCATCAAGGATTTCTGCGGTAAATTGCATGGTAGCCCAGTCGCTTTTGGACCCCATCACGATGGCGATACGCGCCGAATTATTGCGGGAAGACATGCGTCTTAAAACTCCTGTGGGTGTGTTTCACACTGCTTTAGAGGCCACAGAGAATAGCATGAACTGCCAGCAAGGAAAACGGTTGCGTGCGCATGGTTAGCCGTCTTTTGTCTCGCCTGGAGGTGATGGCGTGGGTGCCTGATTGACCTTTATCTCCCTCATGATACAGGTGATAAGCAGCACTAACCCCCACGGGAGCATCAGGGTGCCCATAAGCAGTAAATAGATTTGTACCAGCCGGCTATCGTGAGGGCGGGTGCAGAGCAAATAAATGGCATAAAAATAGATAGCCCACGCCAGCATCGCACACCAGACAAACGTCAGCGTGTTGCCGATAACGACGCCGATTAAGGCGATATAACTTACCCCTAACGGATTGAGGATCGCGATGATCATTCCCCACGTCAGCGGCTGACTCCACTTTTTCCTGCTCATGCTCGTTCCTTGAGAGTGACGTTGTGGAAGACTAGCATGCAGGGCGGGGGGAAGCGCGCACCTTCGCCCGGGCAAAAGGCGCTTTCGGAATTGTGCTCGCGCAGGAATTAGAACGGAAAGTGGATTAGTTCGACGTCGTCCGGCGTCACCTTGACCATCGAACCTTCGCTGTGCCAGGCGCCAAGTACCACACGCCATGCGGGTTGGCCGTTGGCCTGCAGTTCATGGACCGCCGGGCGATGGGTATGGCCGTGGATCAGCCACTGCACGTGATGCCGCTCCATTGCGTCAACTACCGCCTGTGGATTTACATCCATAATTTCCATTGATTTACTGCTGTTGGCGGCTTTGCTGTCGGCGCGCATGCGGGCGGCGATGCGACGGCGGATAAACAGCGGCAGGGCCAGGAACAGACGCTGGATCCACGGGGTGTGGACTTTGGCGCGAAACGCCAGATAGCCTTGGTCATCGGTGCACAGTGTGTCGCCATGCATGATCAAGACTTCACGGCCATAGAGGTCCAGTCGCTCTTCTTCGGCGAGCAGGAGCATCCCGCTCTGGCGGGCAAAGCGCTGGCCGACGAGAAAATCGCGGTTGCCATGGATGAAGTAGCACGGCACGCCGGCGTCGACGACGGCTTTGATTGCCGAGGCAATTTGTTGGTGCAGCGGGTTAGGATCGTCATCGCCGATCCATGCCTCAAACAGATCGCCAAGGATATACAGAGCGTCTGCCTGGCGGGCTTCGCCCTGTAAAAAACGCAGAAAACCGGCGGTGATCGCCGGTTCTTCTGTTTGCAGGTGCAAATCTGCAATAAAAAGTGTCGCCACGAATTACTCGCTGACGGTGACGCTTTTGATGATCACATCATCTTTCGGCACATCCTGGTGCATGCCGCTGCGGCCGGTGGCAACCGCTTTGATTTTGTCTACCACGTCCATGCCTTCAACCACTTCCGCGAAGACGCAGTAGCCCCAACCCTGCAGGCTTTCGCCGGAGAAGTTCAGGAAGTCGTTGTCAACCACGTTGATGAAGAACTGCGCGGTGGCAGAGTGCGGCGCCTGAGTACGGGCCATCGCCAGCGTGCCGCGGGTGTTTTTCAGACCGTTGTTCGCTTCGTTCTGAATCGGAGATTTGGTCGCTTTTTGTTTCATGCCAGGTTCAAAACCGCCGCCCTGAATCATGAAGCCGTTGATAACACGGTGGAAAATGGTGTTGTCGTAGAAACCTTCGCGGCAGTAGTCCAGGAAGTTTTTAACTGTTTCCGGCGCTTTGTCGTCAAACGTTTTGATTACGATATCGCCATGATTGGTGTGGAAAGTAACCATTTTTGCATCCTGTTCCGATGAGTGTGGTGCCAGCACCCGGTGTCGGGTGAGATATAGGGGGGTGTTATAGCATAACCGCGGGGGTCGATGCACCTTGCAATGTGTGCTGCGTCCGGTCTGAATTATGGGTATTATAGAGACTTCATTACCCACACACGTCTACACGGAATCTTCGATGTTAAAAATTTTTAATACACTGACGCGCCAGAAAGAGGAATTTAAACCTATCCATGCCGGGGAAGTCGGCATGTACGTGTGTGGTATTACCGTTTACGATCTCTGTCATATCGGCCATGGACGTACCTTCGTCTCCTTTGACGTCGTGGCGCGCTATCTGCGTTTTCTTGGCTATAAGCTGAAGTACGTGCGCAATATCACCGATATCGACGACAAAATCATTAAGCGCGCTAATGAAAACGGCGAAAGCTTTGTCGCGCTGGTCGATCGCATGATTGCCGAAATGCACAAAGATTTTGACGCGCTGAATATTCTGCGTCCCGACAGCGAGCCGCGCGCAACGCACCATATTGCGGAGATCATTGAGATCACCGAGCAGCTGATCGCCAAAGGCCATGCTTACGTGGCAGATAACGGCGACGTGATGTTCGACGTGCCGACGGACCCGAACTACGGTTTGCTGTCACGCCAGGATCTCGATCAACTGCAGGCGGGGGCGCGCGTCGACGTGGTTGACGTCAAGCGTAACCCGATGGACTTCGTCCTGTGGAAAATGTCGAAAGAGGGCGAGCCGAGCTGGCCGTCGCCGTGGGGCGCGGGCCGTCCGGGCTGGCATATCGAGTGCTCGGCGATGAACTGCAAGCAGCTTGGCAACCACTTCGATATTCACGGCGGCGGTTCGGATCTGATGTTCCCGCACCATGAAAACGAAATCGCCCAGTCCACCTGCGCCCACGACGGCGAATACGTCAACTACTGGATGCACTCCGGCATGGTGATGGTTGACCGCGAGAAGATGTCGAAATCGCTGGGTAATTTCTTTACCGTCCGCGACGTGCTGAAGTATTACGATGCGGAGACGATTCGCTACTTCCTGATGTCCGGCCACTATCGCAGCCAGCTGAACTACAGCGAAGAGAACCTCAAGCAGGCGCGTTCGGCGCTGGAGCGTCTGTACACCGCGCTGCGCGGGACGGACAAATCCGTCGACGCGGCGGGGGGCGAAGCCTTCGAAGCACGCTTTATCGAGGCGATGGACGACGACTTCAACACCCCGGAAGCCTATTCGGTGCTGTTCGATATGGCGCGTGAAGTAAACCGCCTGAAAACCGAGGACGCGGCCGCGGCGAACGCCATGGCGGCCCACCTGCGTAAGCTTGCTGCGGTGCTGGGTCTGCTGGAGCAGGAGCCGGAGGCGTTCCTGCAGAGCGGCGCGCAGGTTGACGACGCGGAAGTGGCGGAGATCGAATCGCTCATCCAGCAGCGTCTGGACGCACGCAAAGCGAAAGACTGGGCGGCGGCGGATGCGGCGCGCGACCGTCTCAACGAGATGGGCATTGTGCTGGAAGATGGCCCGCAGGGCACCACCTGGCGCCGGAAGTAAGCCATAAAAAAACGCCCGCAAAAGCGGGCGTTTTTCTTTTCGTTGTCAGGCCGTGACGGTCACGCTCTGGCCTTCAAAGCTCACCGTCTGACCAGCGACGATTTTGCAGCGTTTGCGGGTTTCCACCGCGCCGTCGACTTTTACCAGCCCGTCGGCGATGGCGATCTTCGCCTGGGCGCCGCTTTCGCTCCAGCCTTCCAGCTTCAGCAGATCGCACAGCTCAACGTGCGGGTGTTTACCTAAGGAAAATGTCGCCATCTCAGGCCTCCTCAACGTCGTGATACTCTTCGCACGCCTGCAGCGTGTTCTGGATCAGGGTGGCGACGGTCATCGGGCCAACGCCGCCGGGAACCGGGGTGATGTAGGACGCGCGTTCGGCGGCATCTTCATACACCACGTCGCCGACCACTTTGCCGCTTTCCAGACGGTTGATGCCGACATCGACCACAATCGCCCCTTCTTTAATCCACTCGCCAGGAATAAAGCCCGGTTTGCCCACCGCGACGATCAGCAGGTCGGCGTTTTCGACATGATGGCGCAGGTTTTTGGTAAAGCGGTGGGTGACGGTGGTGGTGCAGCCGGCCAGCAGCAGCTCCATGCTCATCGGGCGACCGACGATATTGGAGGCGCCAATGACCACCGCATTGAGGCCGTAGGTGTCGATATTGTAGCGTTCCAGCAAGGTCACGATACCGCGCGGAGTGCACGGACGCAGGCGCGGCGCGCGCTGGCACAGGCGGCCAACGTTGTAAGGATGGAAGCCGTCGACGTCTTTATCCGGCGCGATGCGCTCGAGAACTTTGACGTTATCGATCCCTGCCGGCAGGGGCAGCTGAACCAGAATACCGTCGATGGTCTTATCGGCATTCAGAGTGTCGATAAGCTCCAGCAGCTCGGCTTCGCTGGTGGTTTCCGGGAGATCGTAAGAGCGGGAGACGAAGCCCACTTCTTCACATGCTTTGCGCTTGCTGCCGACATAAATCTGCGAGGCAGGGTTGCTGCCGACCAGCACGACGGCCAGCCCAGGGGCGCGTTTTCCGGCCGCAACGCGAGCCTTCACTTTTTCCGCAACCTCAGAGCGTACCTGCTGCGCAATCGTTTTACCGTCAATAATTTTTGCTGCCATCAGAGAGAGGATTCCATCTGTATCTTTACGAAAGGGGGATGAGGATATTTTGTCAGAAGCGGGCCTCGCTGTCAGTCCTCGTTTGCTGTTTTATCCTGTCTGAGGCTAATTTAGCCTGTTATGACCATGGTTATTGCATGGTTATTGGTGCGTTGCGCCTGGCCACTGAGTCGATTTACGCGCGCATTAGCCCCGGCGGTATGCTTCTTGTACAGTTGGTGGGGGATATTTCGCCAGCGTCGTATAAGCCCCGCAGTTTCCTGGCAAAATGGATTGACTCGACCGACGTGGACCGTATAATTCCACGCGTTTCACTCCGCGAAGCACTTGCTTCTCAGGGCGCCCTTAGCTCAGCTGGATAGAGCAACGGCCTTCTAAGCCGTAGGTCACAGGTTCGAATCCTGTAGGGCGTGCCATTAAGAAACAAGCACTTACGCAAGTTTCAAACCAGCCTGATTTCCTCCTTGTGTCGTATTTGTGTCGCTAGCGCCAAAAATGGCGTCAATTTTCCGTGCATGTTCGGTCAGGTGGTTCGGTGCCAGGTGAGCATAACGACGCACCATCTCGATGCTCTCCCATCCTCCCATTTCCTGCAAAACAGAAAGCGGGACACCGGACTGGATCAGCCAGCTCGCCCAGGTGTGCCGGAGATCGTGAAAACGGAAATCCTCGATCCCCGCTTTTTTCAACCCGGCGCGCCAGGCGTTATTGTCATCCACCCGCATTTTTCTAACCGCGGGAGTTAGTGTTCCATCAGGGCGATGCTTTGCCGTGGTGTGAACGAACACCCACCGGGAGTGCTTCCCTATCTGATCCCTTAATACCCTGCATGCGGTATCATTCAGAGCTACGCCAATCGCCTTGCCCGCTTTTGCGTTCTCCGGATTTACCCATGCAACCTTTCTCTGCATATCGACCTGCTGCCACTCAAGCCCGATGATGTTTGAGCGGCGCAGGCCGGTTGCCAGTGCAAATATCACCACTGGCTTAATGCTCTCCGGCATGCACTCGATCAACCGCTCAGCTTCTTCTTTGGTCAGCCATCGTATCCGCTTACTGATCGGCTTGCGGGTTTTGATAACAGGAGCTGTTTTAATCCAGCCCCAGTCATTCGCCGCGGCCCTGAGAAGGGAACGAATGAAGGAAAGGTGTTGTGCCTTCGTAGCCTGAGAAACCTGCCGTGGTTTGTACTCCGGTATCGGCTTACCTTTCCTCAACGCGGCATCACGTTTACTCTCCCACACCTGCAGGTGCTTACGGTTGATCATCCCGTTAACGGCTTCATGAACTTCCTCCGCCGTTATCTTCGAGACATCACGGCCGGAAAAATGCTGCAGCCAAAACTCAATTTTGGTTTTGTCATCATCCAGCGATCGCTTATGGTCTTTTTCCCGCAGCCACCGGATGCAGCACTCTTCGAAGGTTCTGACGGGAAGGTCTCCGATCTGGTCAACCCGCCACGCTTCCGCCTTCAGCTTGTCGTGGAGCTCCTGAGCCTGCTTTTTGTCCCCCGTGCCAAGAGATCGCCTAACTCTTTTTCCTGACGGCGTAAAGAAATGACAGTGCCACACGCCGCCCCTGAGGGTGATTGACATAAAACTTCTCCTTTATGTTCACCCGCGTTCGCGATGACAGGATCGCGCGGGGTTTTCAAATATGCAATACACGCAGCCTCGGTCGTTCTGTACTTGTTGCCGACCTTGCGGCCGGCGAGCTCCCCAGACTCAATCAGGCGGTAGATCACCCGCGCCGACACGATGAGCAAATCGGCGGCCTGCTGTGCTGTTATCGGTTTGTCAGATGCCATATCACCTCCGATGCTTACCGCGTAATTCCTCGTCTTCCTGACAATCAGCACAGCGCTGGCATCCTGCCACCAGTTCCCGGCGCCGCTCGGGTATCTCTTCCCCGCAGTCGCGGCAGTGAGTAGCCGAAACTGCCGCATGGTTGATGCGACATTTCGCAATGGCGGCATCCCGCTGGAGTTCCGCTAACTCGTTGGCCTGATCGATGATTTCTGCGCTCATGCTGAAACTCCCTTAACGGCCAAAAACGTAGCCATCGCTTTATCAACAATCTTCGCGTTGTGGTATTTGCTGATTGCCCATGTGATGGCGAACAGAATCCATCGGAAATGGCTGGTATACGTTTTAAATGTCAGTCCTTCGCAGACATCCCAAGCGCTCCAGCCAGCTGGCCAATCAGCATCATAAACAGCCTGATAAGCCTCCCATTCATTGTTGAAACCCTCCAGGCACAAGCCGCGGACGATTTCGCGCACCATTGCTTTGTCGCTATCTGGTGTGTCGTCATCGTCGTCCCAGTCGTCATCTTCTTCTGGCTCCTCGCTTTCGTCGTCCTCCAGGTAATCACTCAGAGACTCTTTCAGGCTTTTGCAGAACGCGTCGTGGTCATACTCTTTTGCCAGCATTTCTCGTGCCGAACATCCCGCGCCAGCCTCCAGCTTTTCAGCCCAATAATGGGTATTGATTCCACCCTCCCAGGCGCCAAAAAAGTCGAACATGTCCGCGATGCGGCTGAATGTCCAGGTTCCCATGTCGCCGGTTACGGTCAAGTAACCAGGCCATGTGATAACGTCGTAGTAGTAGCAAGATGTTCCCGGCTGCTGCATGCGCAGGTGGCGATACAGCCCATCGTCACGGATGATTTCCAGACGGTGAAATGCGGTATCAATCAAAAATCGTGAGTCAATTTCGAAGAAGCTCATAACTCGACTGCCTTACTCAGCTTCTCGCCGAGCGCAAAGATGTAGTCGCGTAATTCTTCCAGTGACTGCGCTTCTGATTGCAGAATTTCACGATGGCAAAGTTCTTTCACCAGGTGCTCAAACTTGCTGTAGTAGCCGAGTCGAACCAGTGTTTTCTGACCGGCGTTCTTACCATCCTTAATGATGCGTTTCTCGTTCAGGATGAGGTCATGCGTTGACCCTGTGACGACGTATTTATCACCGAGTTCGATGTGTAGGTTTTTGCTCATGATTCCACTCCATACCGCCCATTCATGCGGCCAATAACACTGACAAATTTCACCAGGCTGACACCCATCGGCTTTACCTTCTCGTAGTGCTTGCGAAGGATGGGGGGGGCATACAGCGTTCCATTTCGGTTTAGGCTTTACGCTCATCGCTTTGGTTATCTCTTCTGCGCAGCGACGAGCCTGGGCGCGGAGAGCGTTTTCTTTTTCTTCTGGCGTCATGCGACCCCCATATAAGCGCGAATGAAATCCGCAGCTGCTTGTGCGTTTATGGCGTTTCCGTAACCCTTCAGGCGGCCGACGCGGTTGCTGCTTGCCACTCTTGCCACCCCGGGCTCGACTCGTCCCATGCGTGCGGCAGTCCCATCAACCAGCGGGAATGTGCCGGGTTCAACTGGACGCCATTTTCCATCTCGACATAAGAGCCAGTCCGCATCTCGCCAAAAACCGTTAACCTCAAGGGGCCGGTGATCCCCGCGAAGTCCTGCAGACGCTGCTGGGTCTTGCTCCCGTCCTGTCGATACATGTTCATGGCCGCATCCACTGATGGCGATCGAGTGTTGCTCGTTGTCGGTGTTGGCCATCCCGTCATGAACGCCTGGCGCGGCAGCTGGTCCAGTCGTTCCTTCCCGTCCCGCTGCGCAGTCATTCCCACCGAGTCTTTCCAGTCGCGCGACGTTGGCGTTACCCAGCCCGCCATTCTCGCCGCCCCTCCCAATGTCGATCCCCTGTTCGGCGAATTGGCAGCGGCACCCAGCCCCCTGACCTGGTTGTTGTCGATCGTGGTTGGAGTCGGCCAGCCGGTCATCATCGCAGCCGTTTGAATGTTCATCCCTCCCTGGCGCCCGGTCGTTCCCGCGCCGGTCACTGATGACGCTGTAGGCGTTGGCCACCCAGTAGGCCCGCTCTCTGATGTGCGGCGCGCCGATGCCCGCTGACGTAAACGGCACAAGCCCGAAGGCGTATCCCATTCCTTCCAGGTCCGCTTGTACAAGGTCGAACCATGCGTTTGCGTTACCTGCTGCAACCTGTTCGCCAAAGACATGCTGAGGTCTGCGCTCGCTGATGAGGTGGAAGAAGTGGGGCCAAAGGTGCCGCTCGTCAGCAAACCCATCTCCTTTGCCTGCCGCGCTGAAAGGCTGGCACGGGCAGGAGCCAGTCCAGACCTGGCGATCGTCAGGCCATCCGGCGAGGCGGAGGGAATGGGACCAGACGCCGATACCGGCGAAAAAGTGGCACTGGGTAAATCCTCTGAGGTCGTCAGGTGTGACATCTTCAATACTCCGTTCGTCAACTTCGCCCGGGGCGATATGCCCGGCGGCTATGAGGTTACGCAGCCACTGCGCCGCGAATGGGTCGATCTCGTTGTAGTAAGCTGCCGCGCTCATGCTGCCTCCAGAGTCCCGATCCGCTTTAACTCAGCCAGCGATACGGTCGTGATGATGTGTCGCGGGGTGATGTACGGGCGCCAGATAAACAGGAGCGAGCCTTTTGGGTTGCTCTGGCGCTTTCCTGTAACGGATGCAGGAACAAACTGAACACGACCACCCGTTATCAGCCTGAGTTCATCAGCTGATTGCATGGCTGAAATAAACCAGCCAGTAGAGATGTCAGCCGGTAGCAACATCACTACGGCCTGAGACTGCGCCCGGGATTGCTCAGCAGCTTTTTCCACCCATGGACCGATATCGGAATATGGCGGGTTACACCATATCGCGCCGCATGACGTCCATTCGCTGTTCAGCGAGTCATCCAGCTCAGTGAGATAGTGAGCGCATAGCGCATTACTCTCAGAGGCTGCAGCATCCAGCCAGAAGCCAAACTCGCGGTCGAGCGCGTTGAAAATTTCAATCGGCGTTTGCCAGTAGTCACGTTCATTTTTTGGAGTTTTCGATCCGCCATAGTCAGTCATTGCGCACCTCTTTTCGTGTCCAGCTCTTCAGCCAGTCGCTGAACCTTTAACGGGTTTCTTACCACTTCACCAGATGGCATTAGCCAGCCACGATGAAGGACGGAGTACATACACTTCACTTTTCCTACGGTTATGGCGTCGCGGTAATGTTTCATTCGAGCTCCAGTATCATTCGCTTAGTCTCTGCCACAAGGGACAGGAACTCATTCCTTCTCGCGCGAAGGCGGCCTATCTCTGATTGACACTCAGCGGCCGTAAGGCGATAAACAATGAGTTGCTTCCCGTCAGGGAAATCAGAGCAGTAGCTGATGAAGTCAACCCAATCCCGGCCAGAGCAATCAAGGTGGCCGATTAGTTGCCATCTGTATGCCGGATCGAAGGCGCCGCGGGTGAGGGTGGCGTAGTGAGTAGCGGCAATTACCGACTTAATCTCAATCAACCCATCCCGGCCTACGAGTCCGTCTGGACTATCCCCATACGTCTCGTGATCAAAGAAACCGCCGTTATCCACGTCGACGAAGTTCATCTCTTCGTACAGCATGCGAGCGATTGGCTCCTGTTCGTGGCCGCGCTCCATATGGTCGTTTGTGAAGCCAAACTCAGACTTGCACCCTTTAATCTGCTCAAGAGCTAACTGAAGCGCATAACGCTTGGCTGGCTCACCAAACGCCTTGCCATCGTTAGCCATAATCAAGCCGAAGTTTGAAGCGGTAGCCTTCCCCAGGCGAAGAGCATCCCACTCTTCCCCGTTTTGCTCGACGTCATGCCAGATCATGCTGAGCACTCCTGTTCCAGTTGGCGGCGATGCTCTGGAGAAATGTCCATTCTCGCCAGCACTGCATCCAGGTTGCCATCGCGCTTGAAGGCGGCCTTAGCGTTATTCCATGCCTGCGTTTTTTCCGGCGAAAGCACAGGTTTTGTAACGCGCGCTGGGCTTAAGCGGAGACCTTCAACCGATTCCTTTCCGAACCTGACATTTTTATCGACGTAAACAGTGACTTTCACGCCGACCCAATCCTCAAGGAATGGCGATCCGGTAATGCTTTTCAGCATCTTGCTGTTGGTGGCATTCAGGATCATTGGCTTAAGCTTTTCGCCAGGGCGTAACTCGCGCTCCTCAAAATAAGCGGTGTTAAAAACGTCTTTAGTTTTTTTGGTTTTGTCGCTTTCTAATGTTGCCCGGGCGATCGTCAGCACCGTAGGTTCAACAATGTCGGCACTGCTCAGATAGGGAGAGTCAAAAGCTTTTCGGTAGTGAGTTTTAGATTCAGACATTTCATGCATCCTTAAAACGGGCAGCCTGTGCGGTGATCCCAGTCGTATTCCGCCTGGGCGTAAGCTACTGCCGAAATGAGATTGTTATATGCCTCGCCAACTGCATCGCTGCGGAGGCCTTCGTATGGGCTTTTGTCCATCGGCACAGAGAAGCGGAACAGGCCTGAAGGCTCTTTCGGAAGCGCGTCGATAATTTCCTGCGCCCGATCGTCAATCCACTTTTCCTTCTCTTCGGACAGCGTTTGTTCAGCCCATTTACGCTCTTCGATAGCGTCGTATGCGCGGTATGCGTTCATAGCTCGCTCCTGAAATTTGGTTGTAGAATCCCCGGCGCGATAAAAGCCGCCTGATAGCTCAGTTAAATTCGTGCGCTGATATGCGCTGTTAATGCGTCCCGGCTGGTACCAGGTTCGGCTCGATACTGCGTGAAGCGTATGGCCGGCGGATGTGGCGCAGATTGCCCTGCGGCTCATGCCAGTAGCTGCCGTCGCGATAGTCGAAGCTGACCA
Organism: Klebsiella sp. 28; assembly: GCF_018223905.1. Classification (NCBI taxonomy): domain Bacteria; kingdom Pseudomonadati; phylum Pseudomonadota; class Gammaproteobacteria; order Enterobacterales; family Enterobacteriaceae; genus Klebsiella; species Klebsiella sp. 28. Next base: position 52,358 of record NZ_JAGRQY010000064.1, on the reverse strand, counting down.
ACCAGGCGGCGCCGGTGCGGCGATTGCGCATCATCACGGCGCGTCCGCTGTTAGGAATTGAGTTAGCCATTGAACACCCCCGTGAAATGCATAATTTCGACAGCCAGACCAGCCCAAAAAACCACACCAATGGCCAGCGCGATAACCAGTGAACGAATGCCGTTTCTGCTCATACCGCACCCCAGCACTGAACGCTAACGAATGCGACCAAAGCCAACAGCAGAGCCACCTTCACCTTGAATCTGTTCCACGCAGGTACCTCATGTTCTCGGATCATCTCTTCACCTTTGCCTTATCGCGGCTAACGGGACGTTTTGACTTCACCCCGGCGTTGCCGGTGTTGTTTGGATGAGTTAATTTAAAACCATAGTTGTTTTATAGTCAACAACAATAGTTGTTTAAATGGCTATAATGGTTTTATTTGGTTGTTTTTATTGGTTATTTATTTTTGTAAAGCGTGCTGGTAAGCTCAAAAAAACGCCAAAGAGGGCAGCGCCATGTCGAATGAGGATGAGTTTTTCGCAGAGATGCACCCGCAGATAGCGCAGGTCATCGGGATAGCGGTTATGCAACTGCTGGTTGAGAGGCGCGAGCCATCAAGAGAGGCGCTGATAGAGATGATTCAGGTGCTGTGGCTGGGGGACCAGCCAGATCTGGCAGTGGAGCTGGCACTGGACGTGCTGATGCTGCGGGAGAGTAGGGCAGTAAAAACCCGGCGCGGTGGCCGGGTTTAGATTAGGTTAGTTAGTTCTAGATCAGGGATGGGCAAGTATTTTCTTCGCGAAATTAATAGTTTCATTATGATTATCAGCAGAAGTGTGATTAATCTTCTTCGCGTCCATTGTTCTCTTGATTGTATCAATTACTTTTCGCTGCCCAGAGCTTGGAGAGTCAGGAACCTCAAGAGTGAACAGAATGTCTTCTGTTGCCAGTAAGTTTTCTTCTGCCGCTCGGGTTATCCTCATTACCCATGTGTCACTGTGCTCCATCATTTTTCCTGGCTCGGATTGCGTGAAGGCCAATGGTTTGATTGCACACTGAATTTTATTCTGTTTTTTGGCAACTAATGGCATTGTGAATTTTGCATAAAACCCATCAATAGATTCTGGTTTGAAGGCGTTTTTTAACCCATCAATTCGATCGATGCTTCGCTTTATCTCTCTTGCCAAAACATCTTCCCTGCGCTCTTTGGTGTAGTCAGAGTGGTTTACATATCTATTGTAAATATGTTCCAGCTCTTCCTTAGGATCAGCGCTAAGCACCACCCTTGTGGAGCTAAACTGGAAAATTGACTCTTTCTTGGAGGTAAAGTACCGAAAAAACTGCGCAAGTTGTTGATGCCCAACAATTTGGCTAGCCTGAGCTTTTGCAAACTGCAACTCTCTCTGGATAGTATCTTTCGCTACAGGGAAAATACAATCGTCATGGAAAAAGCTTCGAACACGAGAGTCGTTGCGCTTAGTTATCTGAAAGTCAAAGAAGTTTTCTTTTGGTGCGCACATGACTACGCCAATGTTTGCGAATTCTTCAGTCTCCGCATAAGGCGCATATCTAACAATGCTATATAGGCATGGTGTGGTCATGCTATCGCACTCCAAAATTCATCACGGTCGCCTTTCTCTAAGGTGCCATTGACGAAAGGTAAAAAATCATCATCAACTACCCAGTCATCTGGTACATCGCCAAAAATCTCCGGGACTTTGCATAAACTATCAACAACTTTTTGGCGGTACTCTACGCGATCAATCAAATCATACTGCCACTTGCGATTACCCGGGCCATAGACATGAACAAGAAAATCATCTGGTTCTGCATTTTGATCAAAGGATAGATTATGGTCAATTAGATAATACTTATCGTTGCCAACATCATAAATGATATTGACGTTGCCGCCTTTATCCGTAAGTGTTCTGTCTGCATTTAATACCCATTTATCAAAAACATAGATTAATTTCTGCTGTTCTATGGGTATGATCGCCTCGTTTCTTGACTGAATAAATGTTAGGGCAACGGCGCCGTCAATGTACTGTGATGCAAACGCATGACCGGTAGAAATTTCACGTTTTAATTCAGGTGTATATTCTATTAGTTCTTCAGGAACAAACACGACTTTAAAGTCTGGTATCGGAAGTCCGATATCACTCGCCAAACAACCAGCAACAAACTCAGCAACAAGATTCTTTGGCGGCATTGAAGGTTTTGATTTCAAAACATACAGTTTCCCATCATCACACTTACAAAGAAACGGCTGAGTCGACCCCTCGTTGATACGGCGAATTATTTCAATGACATGGGGGATTGTACCATCATTATTTTTTTGGAGTTCCATCACCAGTCCTTAAAAGAATAATCACCCAAACACCCCGTTTATGCACCTAACTTAAGCTTTATTGCCCTTCTTGGCTGCAAGCCACCGGGCAACGGTCTTACCCATGCTTCCTGTACGTCTTCGGCATTACCAAAAACACATCGAACTACCGGTCTGGCTTATTCAAAGTCATCCCGCTCATCCCTTCGCTTGAAGAAAATCTTATCTAGCCTGAGCACGATCCCAACCAGTCCGATAATCAGCAAAGTAATGAGTATTGGGATAATCAGATCAGACATGCTTCCTCTGCGTGCTAAGGCTTTACCCATGCTTCCTGTACGTCTGCGGCATGCTGCCGATCACCTTGCCGAACACGAACACCCGGTTCATCTCGTCTTTTTCGATCGGGTCCCAAGCTGCATAGCTTTTGTTATCTGAGATAACCAGCAGCTTGTCCTTCATCTTCTGCAGGCGCTTGACGTGAGCAGTGTCGTCGTACAGGAAGGCGTATATCCCGTCGCCGTCGAAGCTCTTAACGCTGATGTCGACGAACAGCAGATCACCCGGCTCAATCGTGCCGGACATGCTGTCACCCCGGACGTTGATGATACGGATGTTCTCAGCCTTACGCCCATCGAACATGTGCCGGGCTTCCGCTGGCGCATACTCAACCGAGTGGAGGATCTCCACGAACTCCTGATTCACAATGCCCGGGCCGGCACTGACGGCCAGATCCAAAATGTCGACCCTGAACACATCATGATTTATGTGTGAAGGCTTCTTGTCATCTTCACCATCAGCCCTCATGGCGCCAGTTCCCGAAGAAAGCCACTCAGGTCTCACCCTTAAAGCCTTGGCTATATCGAGCAATTTTGTGGTCTGAGCAGCCCTTCCAGTTTCAATCTTCTGGATCGCAGCCTGACTAACTCCAACAGCATCTCCCAGAGTCTTCTGGGTCATGCTGGCAGCCTTTCTGGCTTCTCTTAATCGTTCTGCAAGTGTCGTTTTCATCTTCTCAATTTACAACCATGGTTTTATATCGGCAAACGAAAATGGTTGTTGACTAAATACAACTAAGGTTTTATTCTTTGTTTGTATTTACTACGGAGGTTGTCATGAACCCAACCATTAAAACCGCAATTAATATTGTCGGCTCTCAGAAAAAGCTTGGTGAAGCCTGCGATGTTTCTCAGCAGGCGGTTTACAAGTGGCTCCACAACAAGGCAAAGGTTTCGCCTGAACATGTAAACAGCATCGTAAATGCAACTAATGGGGAGGTTCAGGCGCATCAAATTAGACCAGACCTTCCAAAACTATTCCCTTCTCCGAAGGGCGTTCCGGCCGCCTAACCAGCGGCCTCCCAATCAACACCAGAGGAAGTATCACAGATGGAGAGTTCAACGACACGCAACAAAGTGGAGGCTCGCAGGATAGAAAGCTGGTTACACAGTCAGATAGCTGAACTGGGGACCACAAATATCGCCAAAGTGGCCGGAGTGAATAAGTCGACGGTGAGTCGCTGGCGGGAAAGCCTGCTGCCGAACATGTCGCTGCTGCTGGCCATCCTGATTTCTAACAGGCCGGGAGAGAAAGGTGATTTTGAAGCATGAGTGGGAACAGAAAGGCGAAAGCCGCAGTGCGCGAACACTGCGGCTTTCTACGCGAATTAACTGGATCAATTCACAGGAGTAATTATGCCTAAGAGCAACAGATTTTACCAGGCGCAAACACACAAAAATGTTACTCGTGACCGTTTTGTTCGCTCGGTAAATCCAGTGGTGGCCGAAAAGATGCGCGCCATCCTGGAAGAGCTGAAACGGAAGGAGGAAGGCCGTGAGTAACGTTCTCCGCATATCCGATTTTAGAGGGTCTCAGAAGCCCATGGAGAAACCTCAGCCATCAGGGCAGGGGTTGGTATTCCTGCACCGTAAAGTAAGAGAGCTGCCGTTCTACAAGACCGACAGTGAAGCCGTCCATCTGTGGATCCATCTCATCATGGAGGTGAATTCAGCTGACGGGATGGTAACCACAGAGTTTGGTGAGTATCCGGTTTCCCGCGGTCAGGTGATCACCGGGCGACATACCCTGTCGAAAGACACGGGAATAGCACCTGACAGGGTTAAGTACCTGCTGAACAAGTTCGCTAAAATGGGCATGATCACCACCCTGGCAAACAAGAAATTTACACTCTTAACCGTCACCAAATATGACGATTATCAGCAATTTTTTGTGCCAACAGAATGCCAACAAAGTGCCAACGCAAACCCAGTAACCACGCTGCGTACCGGGGAGGTTGTGCCAACAGAGTGCCAACAAAGTGCCACAAACAATATATTAAATAATATCTCTTCTACTGACGTAGAAGAGAGTGCATCAGCATCGCAAAAATCAGAACCGAAAAAACCGTCTCTCAGCTGTGAGCAGGTTGTTGAGGTTTACCACCGTGTTCTGCCAGAAGCACAAGGCATCAGGATCCTCACTGACAAGCGCCGCAACCTGATCCGCTCGTTTTGGCAGAAAGCCAACAAAATTACCCGTCAGCTTGATGGCCACTGCTTTACCCTGGCCGACTGGGAGTCTTACCTGAGCTACATCGCCAGTAACTGCCGCTGGATGCTTGAGAATCGCCCTGATCAGCGCACCGGGAAAACCTGGCGCCGCAAGTCGCTGGAATACTTCCTGAACGTCGATGTCTACGCCAAAACGCGCGAGGGGGCCTGTGATGACCTCTGATTTCATGACCCCTCCGCACAGCATTGAAGCAGAGCAGAGCGTGCTGGGCGGGCTCCTGCTTGACGATGACAACAGTGAGCGTACTCAGAAGGTGCTTTCGATTCTCAAGCCAGAATCGTTCTACGCGCGCCCTCATCAGGTCATTTTTGCTGAAATGCGCCAGATGTACCGCGACCATAAGCCTGTCGATCTGCTGACCCTGTTTGATGCTCTGGAAAGCAAGGGGCTGACAGAGACCGTTGGTGGCTTTGCATACCTGGCTGAAATGTCGAAGAACACGCCAAGCGCGGCGAACATCGTGGCATATGCGATGCGTGTTCGTGAGACCGCTATGGAGCGCTACGGCATCGAGAAAACAACGAAGGCGATCGAGTTGCTTTATGCCCGCAACGGCATGACGGCAGAACAGAAGTTTGACGCAATTCAGGGATTATTCACTGAGATAACCGAGCACGTAAAAACAGGGCGACGGACTGGGCTTCGCACGTTCTATGACGCTGTTACTGACTGGTCAGCAGAATTCGACGAAAGGCTCAAGCCGGATGGCCGTTCCCGCGGGTTGTCGACCGGGATCCGCTCTCTGGATGAACTTCTCGGTGTGAAGCGCATTGTGCGTGGCAGCCTGTTTGTTATAGGCGCACGCCCGAAGATGGGTAAAACCACGCTCTACACCCAGATGGGGATCAACTGCGCGACGGTCGAGAACGAGCCGGCCCTTATGTTCTCCCTCGAAATGCCGGAAGGGCAGATGGTGGAGAAAATCACTGCGCAGAAGGGGAGGATCTCTCCAAACCTGTTTTACCCGGACATGACTAAGGATGACTACGGCTATCGCGGGGACTGGAACAGCGATCTGCAAAAGGCCACCGGTGTAATGGGCGCCCTTATTGAAACCAACAATCTCCTGATTGATGACACACCGGGTATTTCACTGGCGCATGTCATGGCTGAGTCACGTCGCATCAAGCGCGAACGCGGCAAGGTCGGAATGATCCTTGTTGACTACCTGACGCTGATGACTGCCGATAAGGCAGAGCGAAATGACCTTGCTTACGGGCTGATCACCAAAGGCCTGAAGATTCTTGCTAAGGAGCTGGATTGCGTCGTCGTTCTCCTGACTCAGCTCAACCGGGATCTGGAGAAGCGAACCAACAAGCGACCGCTGCCGAGCGACTCCCGCGACACAGGCCAGATAGAGCAGGACTGCGATTACTGGCTGGCCATATACCGGGAGGGCGCCTACGACGAGAACGCAAACCAGAGCGACACAGAGCTCCTCCTGCGCCTTAACCGGCATGGTGAGACTGGTGTTGTCTATTGCGAGCAACGTCACGGAGCGATTTATGACTGCGATCAGGAGGCTGCCAGTCAGCGCCGGCGCGAGAAAGAGGAAAAGCCAACCAAGCGGGGTGGATTTTGATGAAAAAGAACTCGGGCAAACAAGCCGTAATCAATTACGTCGGCCAGAACCCTGGCTGCAGCTTTCAGGATATCCGCCGCGGTACCGGGCTTGACTCTTCAGTGGTCAATTCCTCCCTGTGGCAGATGCACCGTGACGGACAGGTTAAGCGAGAGGGTGAGTGCAGGAACTACCGCTACACCCTGATCGACACAACAGCCGTAACCGATAGCGATCCGTCTGTTCAGTATCGCCAGCGTCCTGGCGGTGTAAACCCAATGACCAACCTGTTTAACCAGTGCCTGGCGGGAGTAAGAAAATGAAAAACGAAGTCGAACAGATTGCACTGCAAAACGATATGAGCATTGAATTCGTAACCTGGTTCTTTAACGAGAAGAAGGTGGGGTGCGGGAATGTCTGGTTCATGATGATGGCTGCAATGTGGGAGGGCTGGAAAGGTCGTAGCATCGAAATGGATAAGCTGGCTACGGAGAATGTAGCGCTGAAGAATGTATTTAGCCAGAAGGAAATCCCATCCGAAGCAGTCGATGCATTCATGGAAACCGCAGTAATGGATCATGACTGGAATGAAACCTCCGAGTGGTCATGGGTTGAAAACGAAACAGAGGTTATTCACGCCGTTCTGGACGCACTTAAGCCAGGCACCCCCGCCACCGATCGCATCGTAGCCGGGATTAAGGCTGATGGGGTGGAGATGTTCGCTCTGGTGTTTGCTGAAGAGGCAATCAAAGACAACAACATCACAACCGGCTGGAAAGCCAGAGCAAGCAGAGCTGCCTCTGAATACGCAGAGTTGCTGCGTGAGGGGGCCGACAAATGAGCAACCGTTTGGAAATTCTACAATCTTCACTCGCCAAAAAAGAGAAAGCATTTAACGAGCGGCTTCAGAACCATTTCGACACTGTGAAGCAAGCTAATGGTCAACCTCTCAATGATAAGCGCAACGGGCGAGCAACATTGAACAAATGGGATAGGCAGAGCGACGCTCTTCGAAACCTGGAAAGCAGCATTCAGCGCACAAAAGATGCGATTGAACGCGAAGAGATGAAGATCGCATTGGTTGAGTCTGTAGATATTCCTGATTTTATGCTGCAGGCGATTAATGACGGTCGCATCACTCAGTGGCGTAAGCATCCGAGATTTTTCTTTGTTACCGGCGTTAAGCATGGGCGCATCGTCCTCGACGAAAAAACGGGAATGATAGCCCATCGGTATCTAAGCAAGGTCTCTAAGGATGAATACCCAATATTTCGGGATGTATTTAACAGCCTGAATAAGCAATGTCGGGAATTGCAGGAGCGTGCCGCATGACTGATATCACCGAACTGGCGCTGATTGCCAAAATTAAAAAACAGCTCGAAAACTTTGAAACAGTAGTGCTGAAAGAGGGTGAAGCCGTCGCGCTGGTAGAGGCGCTGGAGTATTACAAGTCACGTGAAGAGCGCGTGACAAGTCTGGTGCGCGACAACTCAAAAAGTTGGGATGAGCTGTATCGACAGGTTGAGGCCAAAGGAAAACGAAACGTTGAGCTGGTAGAGGCACTGGAATCAGAGAAACGTATTTGCGCAACGTGGAGAAAAACAGCTGAGGCTAACAGCGAAAAGCTGGAGAAGGCGCAGCAGCAAATGACTGAAAGCGAAAATCGCGTTCGCAAGCAGAATCGCCACATCTGTGAGCTGTTCGACGATAACACAGCACTGCGCCAGCGCATCGCCGGGCTGGAGGCCCGCACCGTGAAGCTGCCAGACTTACGGCAGATTGTATCTGGGGACAGATATGTCTGGTCTGATGGCGTTTATAACTACAGCCAAGACGTAAAGGTAGCGCTGGCCGCCGCTGGCATCAAGGTGGAGGCTGAGTGATGTTCAAAATCGAAAGTTCCGAACAGCGCCTCAAGCGGGTTCTCACAGAAAACGCCGGTAAATTCACCATCGACGAAGACGGCGGAATCCATACCAACTGGCAGCATCCAGAAGTGCAGGAAACCATGCGCAGGCACTTTGAGGCGCTCAGCAAAATTAAGGTGGACCGGAAATGAGCGAATTTTCACGAGAAACACTACTCAACATTATCGAGACTGACCATGTGCAATGCGGTGAGGCTTCGGCATTGGCCCGCATGGCGCTGGCCGCAATGGACAGCAGCGAGTCGGTTGAACTGCCTCTTGACTACCTGCAGGGACACAAAGACGGTCTGGAGTGGGCCGCTCGACTGGCAGAAGCCAATCACCCTGAGACCGGAGACTGGCTTTACGATGACCCTATCGAGCTGGCAAAAGCTATTCGCAAAGGTCCAGATATGCCGCCAGTGCAGCCGGCGCCGGTAGTGCCTGACGATGTGCTGAAGGCGTTGCAGAAGGTTGCGCGAATACGCCTCGATATGGATGGCTTCGACGGTGATCGCCGTGGCATCGCTGATTGCCTGTGTGATGCCGAAGAGGCGTTAATCGAGGTGGTAAACCGACGTGCCGCCATGTTTAACCATCCCGAGCAACACCTCGACATGGTAGACCATTCTGGTGATGTCAACGAAAAGGGTGGGGATGGCAACTCTCCGGTAATTCCGGATGGTTGGACATGCAACGATAAAGCAAACGCAGCGCTGATGATGCTTGATCGGATTGAAACGGTAGACCCTGTTGATGATGACCGTATCGACGGCATTAAGCGCATTGTTCGTGAGCTCGCAGCCGCCCCGCATGATACCCCCGCTCTCAACTCGATACAGAGCGTCGATACTGTTGCAGATAGATGGATTCCGGTAAGCGAGCGGATGCCGGAAAGCAACGGCGTGTATTTTGGCTGGGATGGAAAGCGAGTGCTGGAAGTTAATTGTTTCTTTGGTGGCTTCTCGGCAAATCAATTCATCCACGGAGAGATAACCCACTGGATGCCGCTGCCAGCCGCCCCGCAGGAGGTGAAGTGATGGAATGGTATTTCTCCATCGGTCTTGTTTTGTGGATTTTGGCGCAAATAACAAGAGTGGATGAAACAACTGGCATTAAGAATAACATACTGTGCTTGCTGCTCTTCATTGTGTTGTGGCCAAAGATCGTTGCGACCCTTGCTTACAAACTTATTGTGAGGGAGGAGTAATGCCTAAATCCCCAGCAGAACGCAAAGCCCAGCAACTACCCGGCAGTGACCTCGCTACCGTGCTGGGTAAATGGATTCCGGTAAGCGAGCGGATGCCGATAGAGTTTGAGGCAGTTATCGCTTTCGATGGAGATCAGGTTTATGGCGAGGCCATGTATAGCTCTGATGATGGATTTACCATTGATGGCTATGAGCCATGCGACAGATTGAATTTGCAAAACGTAACCCACTGGATGCCGCTGCCAGCAGCGCCGCAGGAGGTGAAGTGATGGGTCGTTCAAGTTTTGATGCTCGACTTGATAAGCGCGTTAATATTGAGAGGCTTGAGGAGCAAGGTCTTATCGCTGACAGCATGGATGTGCGCAAGAACCTTGTTGAGCGCGTCTTGAGAGGTGAAATAACACCTGAGCAGTCCAGGGAAGAGCTGAGGCGCATTCAGCGCAATGCTAAGCGGAATGGACTGAAAACACGCAATCAGGCATGGAGGGAAGGTTGATGCCTAAATCCCCCGCAGAACGTAAAGCCTCCAGTTGAAATCAAACCCCTCTCTGGAGGGGTTTTCTCGTATATGCTCATTTTGCTTTTATCCCCGTGACGGGCGATAATTACTTAGTCAGTCTGGACAACTGACAACTTTACCCCGGCGCCAAGTGGGGACACATGGCGCAAACACTGCAATTTGAGAAGAGTTATCAAAACGTACTGATTCCCGCAGAACCGGGAACCAGCGAATACCTGCAACTTATCCCCGTAGGGCAACTGCTTTGCGGTGAGTTCCGCAAGCCCCGGAATTACGCATTCCACAAAAAGTTCTTCAAGCTTCTGACTCTCGGGTATCACTACTGGACCCCTTCCGGTGGTCTCATTGAGCCCGCGGAGCGTACCCTCATATCCGGGTTTATCGACTTCCTTTCATCCGACTTCGATCAGCGCGCTGCGCTCCAGAACGCCTCCGAGATGTATCTCTCATCGGTCGGTATCTCCCGTTCCCGCGATATGGCGCTGCTGAAACACTTCGAATCCTTCCGCGAGTGGGCAACCATTCAGGCTGGCTTTTACGACGAATACCAGATGCCTGACGGTAGCCGTCGTCGTGTCGCAAAGTCGATCTCCTTCGCCAGCATGGACGACAGCCAGTTCAACGGCGTCTACAAATCAGTGCTGAATGTGCTCTGGAACTACATTCTGCGTCGCAAATTCCACTCGCCGACTGAGGCTGAAAATGCCGCCAGTCAGTTGCTGAGCTTTGCGGGGTGATGGCTATGCAATGTCTTCTCGCCAAAGTAATGGAGCGCGGCATCTTCCGCGTGCCGGCGCGCCGCAAGCGCAAGGTCGAAGTTAAGCCTTCCGACATCCCGACCCTGAAAGACTACACAGCCCGTCTGGTCGATAAGAAGTGGCTCCGCCTGAGAGCAAGGAGGCCACATGCGTAAACCTTCACGTCGTAAATGCGCTCACTGCCGCGAATGGTTCCATCCTTCCCGGGAAGGGCAGGTGGTATGCAGTTTTGAATGCGCCAGCGCGATCGGCAAAAAAAAGACAGCAAAAGCCCGGGAAGCCGCTAAGCAGAAGGAGGCTCAGCGCCAGCGTACCGAAGAGAAGGCGGGGCGCCAGCGCCGTAAAGCAAGATTGGCTGAGCTCAGACCTAACGGTTACTACAAAGCCCAGGCTCAGAAGGCATTCAACGCCTACATCCGCGCTCGTGATGCTGGTTTGCCATGCATCAGTTGCGGCGAGACCAACCCGCCTGATCTGCATGGCGGCCAGTGGGACTGCGGCCACTTCAAAACGGTTGGCGCTTACCCTGAGTTGCGTTTTGAAGAGCGCAACGCTCATAAGCAGTGCAAATCGTGCAATGCCGGGGCCGGTAAGTACACCGCCAAAGAGTCGACGGTTGCTCAGCAATACGAAGCTGGCCTGGTCGCTCGTTACGGACAGGAGTATGTCGATTGGCTTAACGGACCCCACGAAATGACCAACTACCGCCGTGAAGACTTTATTCGTATCCGCGATGAGTATCGCGCCAAGCTCAAAGCACTGAAAGAGCGGGAGGCCGCATGAACCACGACGTTATCGAACGCATCCGCGAACGCTGGCAAAAGCTCCGCCTCTGCCGGCACCGCGGCACCGTACTGGTTGACTACCGCATACTGAGAAATTTCGTTCGCATCTATCAGACCCTGGGAGAGACAGCATGACAGCTCAATACTTGGAATTTGTTCGCCAGCAGCTGATAGTGGCAACCGCCGATCTGAGCGGCGCGACGAAAGGGCAACTGGTGGCATTTGCAGAGAACGCACAATTCACCGCTACGGCGCGCAGCCGTGGCCGGAAGAAGGTATATAGCGAGGTGAAGCAAAAAATGGTTAACCCGGACGGGCCGCCGATGAGCGGCAGCCAGTCCCGCGCTAAGGGTTCGTCGATCGCTCTCGTTCTGCCTGTTGAGTATTCGACGGCAAGCTGGCGCCGGGCTCTGCTGTCGCTGGAAGAGCATCAGAAAGCGTGGCTGCTGTGGAACTACAGCGAGAACATCCGCTTTGAATATCAGGTAGCGATAACGCAGTGGGCATGGGAAGAATTCCGTGATCAACTCGGCGCTAAGAAAGTGGCCGGCAAGACGATGGTGCGGCTGAAGAAACTGATATGGCTGGCGGCGCAGGACGTGAAAGCAGAGCTGGCTGGTAAGTATGTATACCAACATCAGGATCTTGCAGCCCTGTGTGGCGTTAAGCCTGATAACTGGTGCCATAACTACGCTGATTACTGGCGGGCTATGTGCGCCATTTTTAAGCGGCTTGATAGCGACTCTCTTCTCTGTGCCGTGAGAACGCGATCACAACAAAAAGCGACTTTTTCGCAGCAGGGTCTTGCAAAAGTCAATTAAATACGTCATATTTGAGTCTACTTTTATATGCTGCCTTAACTTTAAGTGGCGGCATGAAGATGATAGTCACATACCAGTTTGTAAAATTAGCCTCGGCATCCCGCCGGGGCTTTTTTATGCCTGCGATCCGGTCAGGGCTCTTGGGTAGAGACGTGCTGCACGACACGTCGACACCCGCCGCGCAAGAGCCCTGAACCAGATTGAGGGTCGATCGTATAAAGGTAATTACGGCAGGCTGTTAACCTGCTTATCGTGGTTCGATTCCACGTCGTCCCGCCAAATTACGGAGCTCTGGCGTAGATGGTTCGCGCGGATGCCTGAAGAGTATCAGGAGATGGTTCGATTCCATCGGGCTCCACCAAATTAGCCGGCTTAGCTCCAATGGTAGAGCAGTCGCCTTGTAAGCGAATGGATAGCGGTTCAAATCCGTTAGCCGGCACCAATTCAGCGCCATTAGCTCAACCGGAGAGAGCAATAGCCTTCTAAGCTATCGGTTTCAGGTTCGAGTCCTGAATGGTGCGCCAGATAATGGCCTGACCTGATGACGGACTCATAATCCAATCCATCAGGGGCGATGCTGCAACAGCGTCGCAGGCCGCCAGACCCAGCCAGGGTATTTTCGGGCATCACCGACATTGCTATTACCCTCATGCTTATTGCCCGCCTTTTTGCGGGCTTTTTTATTTTCAGGGTCGCGGGAATCACCCTCGACGCTTTGTTGGTAAATCAGCCCGACGGCCCTGAACCTTTTCAAACACGCACAGCACCCGCTAACAACGCGAGGTGAGAGTATGTATCGCATGGAAAAGATAACCACTGGTGCTGCCTATGGCGCTTCAGCCGGGAGCATCCTTAACGGCATGCTAAATGCCTACAGCCCCGAGCAGTGGAATGCCATCGGCGTACTGGTGGGCATTGTCATCGCCGTACTTACGTATCTGACGAATTTGTATTTCAAGATTCGCGAAGACAACCGACGCAGCAGGAGCCGAGATGAACCCGACGCTGAGGAATAAGCTGATTGGTGCGATCGCCGGCGGTTCGGGCGCGATCGCAATTGCTTCTGTCATGCTTGGTAATGCTGACGGCCTGGAAGGAAGGCATTATTACGCCTATCAGGATGTTGTCGGCGTCTGGACTGTTTGCGATGGCCACACTGGCGCCGATATTCGCCGCGGACATCGTTACACCGACAGGGAATGCGATAACCTGCTGAAAGCAGATCTGCTAAAGGTGGCAAACGCTATTGACCCACTCATCAAAGTCCGCATTCCTGATCCTACCCGCGCCGCGCTTTACTCATTCACCTACAACGTTGGATCTGGCGCTTTCGCCAGTTCCACGCTGCTGAAGAAACTGAATGCTGGAGACGTTCCGGGAGCGTGCAAGGAGTTGCAGCGCTGGACTTACGCTGGCGGGAAGCAGTGGAAAGGCCTTATCTCAAGGCGCGAGATTGAGCGAGAAGTTTGTATGTGGGGGCAGAAATGAGCCGATTAACCGCCATTGTCAGCGCCGTAGTGATCTGCCTGATAGTCAGCCTCGGCTGGCTGGCCAGTCACTACCACAGCAACGCGACCGAGTTCAAAAGGCAGCGCGATAAAGCTACTGAGCAACTCAGCCTGGCGAAAGACACCATCGCTGACATGCAGGTCAGGCAGCGCGATGCTGCAACGCTCGATGCCAAATACACGAAGGAATTAGCCGATGCGAAAGCTAAAAATGATGCTCTGCAGCGCAAGCTTGATAATGGTGGTCGGGTGCTCGTCAAAGGCAAGTGTCCAGTGTCAGCCGCAACCCAAACCACCGGCGCCGCCAGCATGGGCGATGATGCCACCGTCGAACTCTCTGCAGTTGCTGGACGAAACGTTCTCGGTATTCGGTCCGGAATCGTCAGAGACCAAACAGCCTTGAGGGCGCTGCAGGAATACATCACCACGCAGTGCCTGAGGTAAGGCATTACAGAGCCACTCGGCAAATTTCTTTGATAATACTTTTCTTGGCTTATTCTTAGATGTAATCTGCAATCACAAACTGTGGAATGGAGATTGCAATGAAGCATGAAATTACCAAAATTGGCTATGATTGGTCAAAACTACATGAAAATGATCTGTATATTATATTCAGAGTAGTATGCAGTTTGGAAACGTCCAACAACCAGGCTAGCAGTGCCAGCCATATTTTCACGATGCACAAGAGCAGCGAATCGCGTAATGAAAATCGCGCTGAGCTTGAGGCATTTCGTAACGCTGCAGAACAGATCGGATTAGAAATTGAATAAATACTAGTCAGGTAGTACGATGTTTTTTCTTATTGCCATCACAAAGGCCACCTTCTGGTGGCTTTTTTAATGGCTAGGCAAAATGCAGACACACCGATCCCCGGAATGGAGGCTCCGTTCACGTGGCAGGCTGGTCTGGAGTTAAACGCGAAGCTTTACTCTGCGCTGGGGCAGTGCAATCTGGATAAGGCGGGGATTAGGAGCGTCGAGAAAGGTCGGCAATCAATTGCCGGAAAGCCAGAGTGAATTCAATCATTGCTTTAGCCATCGAAAAATATGCGGTGATTAATAAAACTACCTCGAGATGAGACATAAAACCTCCTTGGTTGGTTGATAGTGTGGTGCGTTCTATTGTGTTGACTAATCCTCCGCGTGGCTGTTCCTACTCCGGTAACTTTAAATTCCTACGCGGTGGTTTGCCCTTCTATACTGGCCACTATTAAATGTCCAACACGTTGGACAAGGCCTCTCTCTATAGTGAGTCGCATTAACTTCTGAATAGCTTTTGTCTCTTATAGGAGACAAACCCACTCACGCTGCCAGGCGAAAAGAAAGCAGCAATGGCGCTGCTCTTAGAGAGGTGCCGAGCAGATAAAATAAGGAATGGAGCATGAGAAAACCCGACTGGGAGGCCATCGAGACGGCGTACCGGGCCGGGGTGATGTCCCTCCGTGAAATCGCATCGCAGCACGGCATTAGCGAAGGCGCTATCCGTAAGCGTGCAAAGCGTGACGACTGGTCGCGTGACCTGAATGCGAAGGTGAAAGAACGAGCTGACGATCTGGTACGCAAAGCAGAGGTACGCAAACAAGTACGCAGTAAAGTCACTTTGAACGAACGCGTACTGATTGAAGCGACTGCAGAGGTAATCGCCAGTGTCCGCATGGAGCATCGCGGTGATATCAAGCGCGCCAGGCAGATAACGAACGCGCTGTTTGATGAACTAGGCGCTGAGTGCACTGATGTGGCCGCGCTGGAGAAGCTCGGAGAGTTGATGTTTGCCCCAGACGACAAGGGACAGGACAAGCTCAACGAGATTTACCACAAGGTCATCAGCATGCCGGAGCGCGTTAAATCGGTGAAGGCTCTCAGCGAAGCGCTGAAGAACCTGATCGGACTTGAACGCCAGGCCTATGATATCGACGGGCCGGAAGGTGACAATTCTGTTAAGCAACTCTCTGAACTGATGGATTCCTTGTCTCAGGGGGCGTAATGAAGCCTGAGCATCTCAAGCTGCTAGCTGATAAAGACTGGCGGCTGAACAATCTTTACTGGATCACCGACAAAGAAGGTAAGCCGACTCGCTTCAGAATGACGCCGGAGCAGCGGGAATATTTCGAGGGGATTCATACCCGCAATATCATTCTGAAAGCTCGCCAGCTCGGATTTACCACAGAGGTGTGCATCATCCAGCTCGATGCGGCGTTGTTCGAGTCGGCAAAGTGCGCGCTGATCGCCCACACGCTGAATGACGCAAAGCGCCTGTTCCGGGAAAAGGTGAAATATGCCTACGACAAGCTGCCGGCGGAGATAAAGGCAGCCAATCCGGCGAGCAACGACTCAGCCGGCGAGCTGGTCTTTAAGAAGGGCGGATCACTCTACGTAAGCACCTCATTTCGTGGCGGCACGCTGCGTTACCTGCACGTTTCCGAGTTCGGAAAGATATGCGCCAAGTATCCGGATAAAGCCCGTGAAATCGTCACTGGTGCGTTTGAGGCGGTATCAACAGGTTGTTTCGCAACTATCGAGAGCACCGCAGAGGGCCGGGCGGGTTACTTCTTCGATTATTGCCAGACGGCAGAGAAAGCACTGCTGCAGGGCAAGCCGTTATCTGCGCTGGACTGGAAGTTTTTCTTCTTCTCATGGTGGAAGAATCCGCAATACGCAATTGACCCGGTAGAACCTCTGCCGGCGCGCCTGCTTGAGTACTTCGCTGAGATGGAGGCGAAACACGGCATAGTCGTTAACGAATGTCAAAAGGCGTGGTATTACGCCAAAGAAAAGACGCTCGGCGACGACATGAAGCGCGAATACCCGACCATTCCGGCCGAGGCGTTCCAGCAGTCGGTCGAGGGCGCGTACTACGCCAAACAATTCCGCTGGCTCTACACCAACAAGCGGATCGGCCAAATTCCGGATAACTCACATCTACCGGTTCACACGTTCTGGGATATTGGTGTGGGGGACTCCACGGCGATCTGGTTCGTTCGCGAGGTCGGCGAAGAGTTTCACATCATCGACTACTACGAAAACTCCGGCGAGGGGCTTCGGCACTACATGAAGGTGCTGAAAGACCGCGGCTATGAGTACGGTGAGCACTGGGGTCCGCACGACATCGAGAACCGCGAGTTTGCAGCTGATGCGAAGTCTCGCAAAGAGCTGGCGCGCGAGGGCTACGAGATTGACGGCCGGATGTATTCGATGAACTTCCGCGTTGTGCCGAAAGCGGGGATCGACACCGGCATCGAGTCGGTGCGTGAAATCCTTAAGTCCTGCGTATTCGATGAGGAGAAGTGCGCTGTTGGCATCTCCCACCTCGAAGGTTACCGCAAGGAGTGGGACGACAAGCGCGGCTGCTGGAAAGACAAGCCCCTTCATGACTTCACATCGCACGGCGCCGACAGCTTTCGCTACTTTGCCGTGGCGAAAAACAACCGCAAGCAGGTCGGCACAGTATTCTTCTAAGGAGCATCGCCAGTGAGCGAACAAGATAACGGCCTTCAACTGGCTGTGAACAATCTCGCCACTGAGATGCGGCGAGCGAATTACCTTAACGCCATCGGTATCGGCGGAGGTAACACCAAACGCCCCACGCTCTATCAGGAGTTTGGCTACCCGCGCACCATTACCTTCCATGACTTCTACAACATGTACCGGCGCAACGCCGTCGGCTTCGCTGTGGTGCATCGCCTTCTGGACGGTTGCTGGCAGGACTATCCGGTCATCGTTGACGGTGATGAGTCCCAGGAGGCGAAGAAAACTAACCCGTGGGAAAAGAACGTCACAAGATTCATGAAGAAATGGTGGCCGAAGGTGAAGGATGCCGACCGCCGCAATATGGTCGGGCGATACTCCGCACTGCTGCTGCAGGTGAAAGATAACAAGCCATGGAGCGATCCAGTTGATACCAGACTGGTGAAATCCCTGGGCGAGTCAGCGCTGGTAAAACTTATCCCGGTATGGGAGCCACAGTTAACTGTCGCAGAATGGGATAACGATCGCCAGTCCGAGACGTTCGGCCAGCCGAAGATGTTCAACTTCAACGAGCAGCCGGTTGGAGACGAGGCTTTCGTCGGTCCTACGCGCGGTGAGCCAGTCCATCCGAGCAGGGTGATCCTGTTCTGCGAAGGCTCAGAGGATGACAACGTTCTGTCGGGTATCCCCCTGCTTGAGGCCGGATACAACAAAGGACTCGACCTTGAGAAGATTTCCGGCGGTGGCGCTGAGGGCTTCCTGAAAAATGCCAGCCGGCAGATCGCGGTCGAGTTCAGCAAAGAAACAGACATGGCTACGCTGTCCGATCTGGCGAAGAAAGCTGGTTATGCTGACCTCGGCGAAGCGATGGGCGACAAAGTCAACAAGCTTAACCGCGGCACCGATGCGGCGGCGGTCATGCAGGCCGGACAGATGCACGTCCTCAGTGTAACTCCTGGCGACCCGGGGCCGACGTGGGAGGTCACCGCCAACGAACTGGCGGCATCAGTTCAAATCCCGTTCACCATCCTGTTTGGACAGCAGACCGGGCGCCTGGCGAGCGATGAGGATAAAACCGACTGGGCCATTCGCCGCAACACCCGCCGCAACGGCTTCCTGACCGACCGAATCACAGCTTTGCTGGAACGCTTCTGGACCCTGGGCATTATCGATCCGCCGACAAATGGAGAGGTCACCATTTCATGGTCCGACCTGATGGCTCCTGGCGAGAAGGAGAAAATCGAGAATGCTTCGAAACTAGCTGATATCGTTCAGAAAACCTCAGGCTTCTACGGTGGCGAACCGCCATTCACGGCCAACGAACTTCGCGAGATTGTAGGCCTCGACCCTCTGTCTGAGCCAAAGCAACCACCTAACCCGAATGACAAGGTAACAACCGATGATCCACTGGCCGATGACACCGGAGCAGACGGCAAAGGTGGGGCTGCCGATAGTTCCGCGCAGCAAGGTTGACCCGACGCGCTCGGCGAAGCAGGTCAGCGCAATGTTCCGGGATATCGAGGACCGGTATCTCGGCATCAAGCGCGCACTTAAAGCGTTGTTCGACCAGCGCCTGACCGGGAGAGAGCGAGAGGTTAACAGCCATAACTGGCACTTCCTTTGCCATGACCACGGCGAGGATGTGAGGCTCTACCAGGTCAATGCCGGCAAGTTCATCTACGACATGTCGGCGCAGGAACTGGCGGACCTGCTGGAAGCGGTGCAGGCCATTCTCGACGATTACCTGCTGGATGGTGGCGAGCAAAACCTGTGGGCGATGGATTACGTCGCCAAAGAGGCGCAGCGCGGCACGCTGGAGGCATTCAACAACCTCTCGCAACAGTCGCAGGTATATGCCAGCCAGACGACGCTTCAGCAGCTTTTAAACAGCCCCGGTTATCTGAACCAGATAGCGGCGGCCAGGCTGACTACTTTTAGCGACTGGAAGGTCATCAGCGACACCGCCCGCGGCGATCTGACCAATATCATCACTGATGCGGTCGCGCGCGGGGTGAATCCTCGCGAGACGGCCAGCGTCATCAGCAAGCGCCTCGATGTTTCGATGTCGAAGGCCAAGACCATAGCTCAGACTGAACAGGTCGGTGCGCTGCGGCAGGCGCAATGGAACGAAACGGACTGGGCGGCTGATCGGCTTGGCCTGAATACCGGCCTTCTGTGGCTGTCGGCGCTCAAACCGACGACGCGCAGCTGGCACGCCAGCCGTCACGGCAAGGTCTACACCACCGAGCAGGTGCGAGACTTCTACGCAGAGAACGGCAATCGTTACAACTGCTATTGCAGCCAGATTCCGGTACTGCTAAACGACGACGGCAGCATTTTCAATCATGGGCTTGCTGAAAAACTGCAGAAAGAAAGAATAAATTGGAGTGGCAGGTAAGTTGCCTTTATAGTCCATTTGCACATGATTTCATATCTAAGTGGAGTGAACTATGGAAGAGGTTATCCAGGCAACACTGAAAAGTTTTATTTGGCTCGAGGGAAGAACCCAGTTTCGTGTAGAACTTTCAATTGATACTGGTGATGAAGAGATCTTTGATGTTTCGATTTACTTCAATAATGGAGAAGACGCCTTCTACACGAGATATTTTAAGACACTCACTGAAGCTTGCGCTGAATTTAACGGGATTGTAACTGCAGCGAAGGGCAAGATTTAGCTATCGTTATTTTATAAGGTCGCTCCGGCGGCCTTTTTTATTGCCTGAAATCCACCAATGAGGACCCAGCATGAAACGCAACCGCGTTAACGTGCTGACCGTCGTCAACTCCGCTTCAAACATCACAACTGAAACCATCGACGGCAAGCCACATATCGTGGTTCGCGGCATCACGCCTGTCGTGGACGATATCGTGATGAACCGGAAGTTGTACCCGGCAGCAGAAATCGAAAAGGCCTACAACACTCTTGAGCGTAACCCGATGCCGCTGGGCCACCCGAAGGTTGACGGCAAGCATGTGTCTGCTCGCGATGTTCGGGCGGTGAATGAATATCACGTAGGCGCATGGCTGCAGAACGTCAGCCACGAAGGTGGGAAGGTGACGGGCGATATGTACGTTAACCGCCAGTACGCCGAGTCAAGCGAGAAGGGCAAGCGCCTGATTAACCGCCTTGATGAGATGATCGCCGGTACCAACTCAGAACCCATCCACATCTCCACAGGGCTCCTGTATTCCGGCATTGCCGCTAATGGCGAGTCGAAGGGCAAGAAGTACAACGAGATCGCCACCAACATGATGTTTGACCATGTGGCGGTGCTGCTCGATGAGCCTGGCGCCGGAACTCCGGAAGAAGGCGTGGGCATCTTCGTTAACTCAGAAGGTCATGAGCAGCAGATCGAAGTTGCTCGCCTTGCTGATGGTATCGACTGCACACGCGAAGGCCTGCTCAACAAGACCAAATTCTTCTTCACCAATGCATCCAACTTCTCTTTTGACGACATTTCACGCGCTATCAGCGACAAGCTTCGCGAGGGTGACACAGAAGATAAGTGGCTATGGCCAGAAACGGTGTGGCCAGACAGCTTCATCTACCGCGATGACACCAGATACCTAAAGCAGAAGTACCTCATCGATGATGACGGCAAAGCCGTGTTCGTCGGCGAACCTGTAGAAGTCGTGCGCAAACCCATTGAGTACGAGATTAAAACCAACGGAGAGAACGATCCGATGAAAGAACTGATTATCAATGCGCTGCAAGCCGCGGGTAAGCCGACTGAAGGCAAGTCCGATGCCGAACTGATGGACGCTTACAACCAGCTAGCGGCAGAGAAGGCGGCAGCCAAGAAAGATGGCGGCGACGAAATCGATCCCGCCACCGGCAAGCCTAAGAAAAAAGAGCAGGCCAACAACAGCGAAGAAGCGCCGGCATGGTTTAAGCCATTTGCTGATGATTTGGCAGCCGTTAAGTCAGGCCTTGCCGTGAACGCTGACAAAGAGAAAGGCGAAAAACGCGCTGCCGTAAAAGCGAAATTCGGGCTGGATGACCTGGCGGTGAATGCGCTTGACGGCGCCGCCCTTGATGGCCTGTTTGCTCAGTGCCAGACCTCTACCGGCCTGAATGGTGCATTCCGTCCGGTCAACAACAACGATTCTTTCAGCGAAATGCCGGAGTAAAAAATGGCTAAAGACGGGAAACACGTAATTCACGCGGGCGGGATTTTCCCCAACCCGCAACTTAATCGTGAAGGTTCTGCGGCCGCAGCGTTTCTGCCGGGTACCGTTATCTTTTTCAGTGCAGCCAAGCCTACACCGTCTGTTGATGGCGCTGAAGACGCGATTCTTTACGTTGCTAACTACGACTATTTGCGCTGCAAAACGGTTGACGATGCCTATGCGATCGGTGACTGGGTGGTAAACATCCAGCCAACGCCGGGCGTTTTCCTCAACGTTCGCGCTGCCGCTGGTACCTACACCAAGGGCCAGCCGGTTTCTGTGGCCAATGGCCAAATTAAAGCACTGGCAGAAGGTGAAACCATCTTTGCCTATGTCGAAGAAGACAAGTCCCTGACTGCCACAGCAGGCGATCTGGTTCGCGTCGTGTTCAAGTAAGGAGAGACTGAATGTTTGTATTTTCCACCCGACGCGCGACTGAGACGGGCAACCTCGAAGCGAACCAGGCGCAGTTCAATGAGCTGCAACTGGCGCGCAATATGAGTGCTCAGGCCGTTGCTGATTTCGTATCCCGCACCCGCTGGCGTGGTGATGCGGCAAACACTCCGGCACTGGACGCGACGAACGCTGTCGACGATATCCGCCGCCTGTATCGCGCTTATGATCAGACTGTGCTGGCTGAATTCGAACCAACTACTGAATTCACTCTGCTTAACGACCTGATCCCGTTGTCCCGCTCTGTCCGTCTTGAAGAGTCCGTGTACGAGTATGCTCGCACCGGTGGCCGCGGCTGGGCGCATACCTCCATGTCCGGCCAGATTGGTGCGGCGCTTGATGCGCGCGCGTACACCTTCGACGGTACGATGGTTCCGATCCACGACTCTGGCTTCAAATTCCAGTGGCGTGACCCTATTTTCAACAAAGGCTCCGCTCTGGCTTCTCTGGCCGACGCTCAGCGCGGCTCTGTTGATGATGTTCGTCGTCAGTACGTTGATTACGTCTTCAACGGTTTCCGTGACTCTGCTGGCAACTATATCGCTTTTGATGGCAAGACCTGGAAGGGGGTGAAAGCCGATGAGCGGGTGCAGATTGTCGATCTCAGTGCTTCCGGCCTGAATATCGACTTCACCAGCTCAAGCGCAACGGCTGAGCAAATCCGCAATGCAGCCATTGCTCTGCGCGACGTGATGAAGCTGACCAACCTGCAGTATGCACAGCAGACCTGGTATGTTTCAGGCGAGATCACCTCAAATCTGGAACGCTACTTCAGCGACAACTACCAGTCTGACACCATCCTGCAGGAGCTGCTGAAGCTTTCTGGCATTGCAGCCATCAAAGAAGATGCGCAGTTATCTGGTAACCAGATCCTCATTGTTCCGCTTACCGCCGGCGTTATCGCTCCGATTGTCGGCCAGGCGGTCGGCACCGTTGCTGACCCTCGTCAGTTCTATAACAGTGACTACGTCTGGCGCACCTGGGGTGCGATGGGCTTGATGGTTAAGACCGACATCAACAATCGCAAATCTGTTATTTACGCGCACAGCTAAGGGGTAACTATGGCACTGGTAAAAGTGGTTCGCGATAACCTGCTTTCCGGTGCCAATCTCCAGAAACTGGAGGTTGGTGCTCAGGTTTCGGTAAGCGGCGATGTCGCTAAGCGCTGGGTGGCAGCCGGTCTGGTTGAAATCATCAGTGATGACGACCAGACACTGGAAGTGGCTACGCCGGGTAATGATGCTGCAGAGCAGGCAGAGCAGGCAGAGCAGGCAGAGCAGCAGGAAGAATCTGCCAGCAAATCGAAGAAGGCGAAATAACCATGGCTGACCCAATCACAGCGGCAGACGTGCAGGCGTTCCTCGGTGAATTGGGTTACGCCATTCCCTCCTCGCTGCTCGATCCGATTCTCTGCGTGGTGAACAAGATTATCCCGTGCCTCGATGGTGCGGGATATGACGACTGCACGGCAAAGCTCATCCTGATGTATGCCGCTGCGCTCATGGCGACGTCTTCCGGTGCCCGGCGAATAAAATCGCAAGGGGCGCCATCAGGAGCGTCGCGCTCGTTCGATTACGGTGACGATGGCATTACCTGGCTGCGCGACTCTCTGGCGAAACTGGATACCAGCGGCTGCACCGGTGAGTTGCCAATCAGCGCCGGCAACAGTGTGGGCCTGTTTATGGTGGTCGGGGGCTGTTAATGGCGTGGATTTCAGTTCAGCAACGGCTGCCGCGGGCGTTTACCCGGGTGTGGGTGATCACCGATACCGGCCAGCAAACTACGGCGTACGTGAAAAGCAATGGTGAGTGGTACATCAACTGCGACCGCATACGCGCCACAGGCGCCGTTGTGCTGCGATGGAGGGAGTGAGAATTGGTGTATAAAAAGCCAGCAAATGGTAAAATTAACGAGCCGGGGAATGCGTCAACATTGCCACCGGCTCTAACCATCATTACCTATTGCGGAGGTAACTCATGGCTCATCAAATCTTAAGCCATCAGCATCATAATGCGCCATCTTATAATGGCGTGGCAGGCGTTTATCAGATTACTAACACCATCACTGGTGAGGAGTATATCGGTTCCACGGTTAATATTTCAGGACGGTGGGCGAGTCATCGCTATAAGTTGCGGAAAGGAACTCATGGGAACAGAAATCTTCAGGAGTCATGGAATAAGTATGGAAAAGGCTTCTTTGAGTTTTCCGTTCTGGAAGTAGTGAGTGATAAATCCGAACTTATTGCAGCCGAACAGCGATTCTTTCGCGAATTAAACCCGTCTTTCAACATTGCGCCAAACGCTGGGAGTAGCCTCGGAGTTATACACACCGAAGAATCCAGGGCGAATATGGCGGAAAGTCGGCGTGGAGATAAGAACTGCTGGTTCGGCAAAGTTCCGGCCTGTGCAGGTATGAGCAGACAGCCTGAAGTCAAAGCTAAGATATCAGCCAAGAATTCAGGCTCTGGTAACCCTATGTTCGGTATTACCCCGCCACACGCCAAGTTCACTGATGAGCAGGTGCGCGAAATTCGTCGCGCCATTTCTGAAGGTTATTCACTCACTGTTATCGCTAGCAAGTATGGTGTTTCAAAAGCGACTATTGCTCATATCCGGCAGGGTCGATCCTATACGAGGGTGGTGTAATGTCGTCTACGGCTCTCTGGTCATACAACAAACCATGTACTTTTTGGAAGAATCTTGGATTTGATGAATATGGTGACCCATTGGGGTATGAACCTCCAATTATCATCATGTGTGATTACATTGGCGGAATGTCCGCAAAACTTGGCCAGATTGGTAAAGAGGTGGTTGCAAAAAATACTTTTTTTACAGCTTTCGCACTTGCTGAAGAGGGTGATTACATTCTTATTGGAACCAGTGCCGAACTTGATCCATTAAACACTAAGGCAGATGAAATACGAGCTTCTACGCGTTGGAATGACACACTCGATGGTCTTGAAGATGACTGGGCTATAATTACGGGAGTCTGATGATGGCAGGGCGAGTCCGCGGCATGAAAGAGGCTAAGTCCAAAATGGACATCCTCATTAAAGACATTACTGGACGAAAGGCAGTCCGCGGCATTCAATCGGCAATATTGATCCTTGGCGCTGCTTCCGCAAAAGAGGTGCCTCGTGATACCTCAACGTTACTGAATAGCCAATTCCGAGAAATTGACTTCAATGGGACTCTGATAACCGGACGGGTAGGGTATTCAGCGAATTATGCAGTTTATGTGCATGATGCTCCGGGTAAATATTTAAACACCCAGACGGATCGCCCAGTAAAGGCCGGAGAGGCTCCTGGTTCAAGAGGGGTTATATGGGGGCCTAATGGTAACCCTAAATTTCTCTACTGGCCTGCGAGAGATAACGAGAAAGCCATGTATGAAGCATTCAAGAAGGAAATGACCTTATGATGCCCATGATGCATGAGCGGGTGCGGAACATGTTTGTTGATGCAGGGCTAACCGCCGGTTTCACAGTGCAGCAGCTTATGTATGACGACCCTAGTGATCTGTCGAAGGCAGTCATGGTATTCAGGCCAAACGGTGGCTCGAATGTCCGCACCAATCTCGGAGCTGAGTATCATGTGCTCGTCGATGTCGTTGGCGCGAAAAATAATCGCAAAGACGCGCTCAGCGCCGTGCAGCGCATCGTCGATTACGTCCAGGCCAACCCCATGGCTGACGAGTGCGTCGGCTACATCCAGAACATGGGCGCAATCCCCGCGCCGGTGCTCACAGAAGAAGGGCGAATAGTCTTCCGACTCCAGTTCGCCTGTACTTACGGCGAATAGCCATTCCAACCAAATAACCCGCTTCAGCGGGTTTTCTTTTATACGTCAAAGAGGAGTTTCACATGGCTAATTGCCAGAGCTCTAACGAGCGCCTGTTCGGCGGAGCGGTCGTGCTGGAAGTCGCCGATGGCTGTCCGGATGTCAAACCACTCGAAACGGAGTGGATGGCGCTGGCTGCTGGTACGTCCAAGGGCTTCGACTTCAACCCGAACTCGGTTACCTCGGATGCGGATGACGGTGGCGGCTATGTCGAGACCATCATCACCAACAGTGACTTCACTCTGAGTTTTGAAGGCGAAGTCCGCAAGAAGGACAAACTGGATCAGTATGGCGTCGGAAAATTCATCAAGTATTTTGCTGACGAACTGAAGGCCAGGCGTCAGCCCGGTATTTGGGTTCGCATGGACTACGGCCCGGTCGAATTTATCGGCTACATGAACATCACGGCGCTGAGTTCCGACGGTGGCACCAACGACATCGTTACGTTCTCCACTGAGTTCAAGGTCGGGGATGCCAGCACTATTGAAGTTAACGAAATGACAACCGTTCCGGTTACTGGCGTTACGGTTTCTCCTGCTACAAGCACAGGTGCCGCTGGCGGTAGCAGTACCTTTACGGTGAATATCGCACCAACCGGCGCAACCAACAAAGACTTCACTGTTGCGACTACTGATGCGACCAAAGCAACAGCTACTGCCTCCGGCAATACCGTTACCGTGACGCGCGTCGCCACCGGCAGCGCGCAGATCATCATCAACACGGAAGACGGAAACTTTGCGGCCGTGCATACGGTTACCGTTACCTAACGGACATTCCAAAGGGTGGCGTGCTGCCCTTGATAATGACCATTATTGGAGTTAGCTATGGCGGTCTTGAAAGACATAGGAGAGCTCGGCATAAGCGATAGTCGCGAGGGCGGGAGGGATTATGTGTTGCGTCCATCTTTCGAGGCGATGTCGAGGCTTGGGGAGCCAGAAGAAATAGTAAGGTTGTATGCTGAAATAAATGGAAGTGATGTGCAGAGGGCTTTTTATGACTGCGATGAAGCCTTCGGTGGAGTACCGGACTGGATGTTGCCAGTAATAAATAACCTTTCTGACAAAATCCTGTCTGCCTCTATGCTGGTTTTGCAGGCCTGCTGTGAAGAGGATTTGACTCGCGCGATTGGCGAATGGTGTGAGAGGGAGGGTAAAATAGTGTACCTGCCGGGCATCATGCCCAAAGAGGATATCGTTACTCTCGCTAAAGAGTTAATGCTGCACGGCATTATAGGGAACGCCAAAGTTAGGCGCCTACAACGACATGAAGCAAAGGAAACTACAACTGAGTTTAATGCGGCTGAGTACATCGCAGCCGCTCAGACCCATTTCAACATTGGACTGAGAGAAGCTTCTCAACTGTCGATGACGGCTTTCCAGTTGCTGCTAGCTGCAAAATATCCTGATCAAAAAGGCTTCACTCGCGATGAATATGATGCGATCGCCAACGAATATCTTGCCAGACAGGCAACCAGGAGAGGGAAAGCAAAGGCGATCAGACAATCATCGGCAGCTGAAGGTTAGCAATTCGTGCGGTGGATAAAAATTTTTTCATTCATTCTGGTTCACCATAGTTAATCACATCTCATCATAGTTAATGATAGATAACTTAGCGTAACTTAATGAAATTTATGACCTATTTACATGAGCGAAGGCAGGCGCTTTAATGGCTCTGTCGTCGCTCTTTAACAGTCATGTTTGCTTGTTTTTTTTCCACTTGTTAACAATTGCTTCTATTGTCTTGGAGTCATGATTTTTCCACCAAGCTTGCGCATCAGCACTTAACTTGTCGTCTCCAGTTATATTCAATAGTTCAAGGTTTTCTTCGATATCACGTAGTGCCTCAGCCATTCTGATGCGCGCGATCATCGTTCTTCTCACAATAAGATCATGCCTAATTTGTTCTGGCATATTCTCAAGATTTTCTTTCGTAGCAATCTCACCAAAGAGACTGTTAGTTAAAGCATCTTGTAAGATTTGGACTATTTCGGCGTTCATAGATCTGCCATTGCGCTTTGCTCGTTCGGCTATAGCGTCTCGCATCCCATCCGGCATTCTGACGGTGAATCGCTCTACAAAGCTAGGGTTATCTTTTTCAGTCATTTTCATAAACCATAAATTTTAATAGAAACACGGTAGCATCATATTGACATTACCCACAATGACATCCTAATGATGTTAGGCATCAAAATGATGTCATCAATCATAAGGAGACTTGTTAATGAGTGATGTTCTTTATACCGGCCGTAAAAATGATAGCTTCCAGCTACACCTGCCAGAGCGAATGAAGGAGGATATCCGGCGCTTAGCTGAGATGGATGGGATTTCGATTAATTCGGCGATTGTGCAGCGCTTGGCAAAAAGCCTGCGTGAGGAACGCGTGAATGGCCAGTAAAAATAGCGAAGCCCAGAAGTGCGCTAACACCCTGGGCCTCTTATCGAACAAATCCCGCGAAGGAAATATCGACATGAACAGTGTACAGAACAAAGAACTAAGTTTCCACAATACCAATTTTGCTTACATGGAAATGGGCGGTCAGGTCTGGCTTACGGCTACCGAGGTTGGTCAGGCACTGGAGTACGCTGACGATAAAGCCGTGCAGCGCATCTACTCACGCCATGCTGATGAATTTACAGCACAAATGACAGGGGTGGTCAAACTGACCACCCCTTCAGGAAAGCAGGAAGCGCGCGTTTTTTCTCTGCGTGGCGCCCATCTTGTAGCGATGTTTGCTCGCACGCCAAAGGCCAAAGAGTTCCGCCGCTGGGTGTTGGATATTCTGGATCGGGAAGTGGCACATTCGCCGATTGCGAAGCAGTTCAGTGACGAAGAGCTTTGCTCACTGTCTTACCTGTGGAGATCAAGCGCAGTTATGTACGAAGCCTGTCATAACATTTACCCGTTATTGCTGGCCGCAGAGCACAAATTACTACCTCGCTTTGCCTCGATAGTGACCAACCATGCGAGGACTATAAACAGGACGCGAGATCTTCTTCGCCGCGAAACGAAACATATTGAAGAGCATCCATGGGGGGATACTAACTGGAAAAATGTATTTTCATACGGGACGGGAGTATTGCAGTGATGCAAAAAGAAAAACCGCCAGTTGGCGCTGGCGGCTTATGTCACACCCTTACTACCATATAAGGAATGTCGAATGACTTCTAAGAATGTAGCAAACGTAGGTTCAATTGTCACTGATAAAACCATTGACAGCCAGTCACTGCTTGAAATGGTCAATCAGGCGCGTAAGCAATGCGGAGAGAAGCCGGTACGTAATAACGTATTCATCGATCGCATTCGTGATGAGCTTGAGGGGGAGGGTTACAAAACTTTTGTAACCCCCATGGACAAGTCTAAGGGCGGCGCCGATCAGGTCGTAATCGAAATGACGGTCAAGCAGGCACTGCGCGTGGCTGCACGCGAGTCTAAGGCCGTTCGCCGTTCTTTGGTTGATAAGTTGGAAGACATGCAGGCTATCCAGGTGCCTTCTAAAAGCACTTCAGGGCTTACTGAATATCGGCTTGCCAAAGCTGAACAACTCAAAGCTCAGGCACTGGAGAAAAACATCGCATCGGCTCGCGAGCTGATGGCTATGTTCCCGCGGCTTGGTGAATCGGCTAACCAGGTGATCGTTGCCACCCTTGTTAACCCACTTCTCGGTCACGAAGTTGTGCCACTGCCAGCGATTGAAGAGCATTACTCTACGGCGGGTGAAGTGGCGGCGCAGCTCGGTTGCACTGCGAACAAGATCGGTCGCGTAGCCAATAAACACAACCTGAAAACTGAGCAGTACGGCAAGTTCTTTCTGGATAAGTCGAGACACTCGGATAAGCAGGTTGAGGCGTTTCGCTATAACTCCGAGGGGGTTCAGGCACTTCGCCACCTGATTAATGGTGCTGATGTGGCGTAACTAATTGTATAGAAGGCAGAGTGTAAATTTGCATTCTGGTAATCAAACCCGCTTAACTGCGGGTTTTGTCGTTCCCATTCATACCTGATAGGATTGTTCTGAACATTCAAAACGGATACATCCTAAAATGAAAAAGACGATCTTGGCTTTGTGTGTAGCTGCTATCCCTCTGGTATCAACCGGCGCTGAATATGTAACGGAAGGATCTTGGCAGGTTAAGAAAGAAGAAAACAAGATGACCGATATGACTGATGTTGTTGCCATTAACCGATCTCCTGATGTTTATACGCGACAGGGAATTGAAAGAAGCACATCTATGGTCATCAGGTGTAAGGAAAATAAAACTGAGGCATATCTATCTGTTAGCGAGTATCTGGGCAGCGACGATCCGGTCGTAACAGTAAGATTTGATGGTGGCAAACCGCAAAAGCGTACTTGGACTGGCGCAGAGGGTGGAGAGGCTGCTTTCAGTAACAAAGCTGTTTCATTTATCAAAGAAATGTCTTCTCATAAAAAGATGATTGTTGGATTCGAACCCTACGGTTCGACTATGCAAGTTGTTGAGTTTGACCTTACAGGTATAGATTCAATCGCAGCGGAAATTTCCAGTGCATGCAAATGGAAAGGTTAACCGACGCAATAATTTTATAAACTGTAAAAGAACAACCCGCTCCGGCGGGTTTTTTTATTTGAATGGGGACTGAAAATGGCCGGAGAGGAGCTCGCTGGAAGTGTTGTTTATGAGGTGCGCGCAGAAGTTCAGCCTTTATTGCAGGGTGGGAATCAGGTAAACAAGATCCTGTCTGAGATAGAATCCTCTCTGGATGCGAACATCGCACAATTCAAAAAGATGGACACTCAGGTTTCAGCGACCGCGCAAGGCGTTAACCAGTCAGTGCGTAGCTTTGGAGGATTTCAGAACGCGCTGCGCCAAAGTGGATATCAAATTCAGGACTTTATCGTGCAAGTACAGGGCGGCCAGTCTGCCTTAGTAGCCCTTAGCCAGCAAGGCTCGCAACTTCTTGGTGTATTTGGCACCGGAGGCGCAGTCGCAGGCGCACTCTTAACTTTGGGTACAGTAATCGTCGGATCTCTGATTGCGGGTATGGATAATGCGTCTGTATCTACAAAGGCCCTGACAGACTCGCAAAAACGATTGGCGGATATATTTCAGATTACGGCGAATGGTGTCGTTGTTCTGTCCGACAAATTTGCAAAATTGGCTGAGACAAGCGAAAACGCCGCCAGGGCTCAGCTAACGATTGCTCTTATTGATGCGCAAAATATTATTAAATCATCCGTACAAAGCGTTAATGATCTTGGAGACGCCCTTGGCACATGGAAAGCCCCGTTATCAGCAGCGATCAGCCAGCTTGATGCCTTAAAGGCAAGGGGAAGTGATGTAAACAGCATTCTGAAAGAGCTGGGTGGTACATATGAAGGGAATATCATTGGCCTTAACCAGTTAAACCAAGTCGTAGGCGAAATATCCACAGCCTTTGGGATTAGCGCCAACGATGCTGTTAAGCTTGTTCAGGCGCTGGCCGACGTCAGACATAATGCCAACCCGGATACTATTGCAGCTTTGCGAGATGTAACTGTCGACCTAAGCCAAAAATATGGATACGCGAATAAATCGCTATCTGAATTTACTGGCAAAGTTGGTGAATATTCGCTTAAGGCTGATCAGGCTGCTGAATCTACCCGCCTAGCAACAGAAATGCTTCAAGGTCATAAAGTCGCATCTGAAGCTGACACTGAGGCAATAGCTCAAAACACTCAGAGACTGCAAACCTACATCCAGATGATCAAGGATGAGGGTGCCACCATTGCAATGACAGCCAGGCAGAGAGCTCTTTATAGAGCGGAGCAGTTAGGGGCAACGGAAGAAGACAAAAAGGCGATCAATTCATCATTCGATAAAATTGATGCATTTAAAGCAGAGCAGCAAGCACAAAAAACTGCAGCTAAGGAAAGCCGCCGGTCTGCCTCGCAATCTGCTGGCGAGGCCAAAAAGTTAGCTAGTCAGCAGGACTCAATTGCTCAGAAGCTCGAACAGCTTCGGCAGAAAGCTATGCTCGCAGCTGATTCTTCTCAAGAACTATCGCGAGAACAGTCCATACTCTCCGCTCAGCAGTCTCTGGGCAAGGGCGCCACGCAGGAGCAAATTGCTCTGGCCGGGAAATATGCCGCTCGGGCATACGATGTTGCCGCCGCCATTAAGGCTCAGCAAAAAGCAGAGAAGGAGAAGCAGGATACTGAAAGCGCTTATGCCCAGGTAAGGCAGGCAGCATCACCTGTGGTCGCAGTGGATGATCAGTTTCAGAAGCAAATGGCTTCCCTGAATGCCTATGCCACGCTTTACCCGCAGAAAATTGCTGAGGTCGAGGCGACTCGCGCCCAGATTGAGGAACAGTACCGCCAGAAGCGGCAAGAAGCTATGTGGCAGGAACTCAGCCAGCAAAGCCTCGGCTATAACATGCTGACGAGTGCGGTGGATGCCTTTAGCGGGAATGCCTCCAATGCAATCACCGGCCTGCTAACTGGCACAATGTCGGCGCAGGAGGCAATGCGGTCGCTCGGCAACACCATCCTGAACAGCGTGATCAACAGCATTGTCCAGGTTGGCGTCGAAGCGCTGAAAAACTACATTCTCGGTCAGACGCTCGGCGCTGCATCGGTGGCGACCTCAGTCGGACTGGCGGCAACTACCGCTTCCGCCTGGGCTCCTGCGGCCGCGATGGCATCGCTCGCCTCGTTCGGTGCTAACGCTGGCCCGGCTGCAGCTGGTATCAGTTCGACAGTTGGGCTTGCCAGCGGGCTTGCGCTTGCCGGCGCTCGCTACAACGGCGGCCCGGTATCAGCCGGCGGACTGTATCAGGTCGGCGAGAAAGGGAAGCCAGAGATTTACCAGGCCAGCACCGGCAAGCAGTACATGATCCCTGGTGATAATGGAAAGGTTATCAGCAATAAGGATATGCAGTCAGGAGGAGGGGTCAGCGTGCAGGTGAACGTCATCAACCAGTCTACCGGCGCCACCGTACAGAGTGCCAACGGCTACATGCAGGACGGTAGCGCAGTTGTGGACTTGCTGATCACCGACATGGAAAGAGGCGGCCCGGTATCCTCTCAGATGCAGCAGACATTTGGACTAAGCCGCAAAGCGCAAGGTGCTTACTAAACCCAACCCGCTTCGGCGGGTTTTTTTATGCCCGGAGGAAACGTGGCAACTGTTCAATACCCTCCGTTCCTGCCGCTTCCCCAGCGCGCCGATCAGAACATGACGCAGGATACAGCCTGGCAGACGACGCAGACGGCAGTCGGTCCATTGATAATCACGCCGATCACTACGGACCTTAAAGCGACATGGACGCTGCAGTGGATATTCACGCTCGCGCAGGCCGAGAGGTTTAAGTCGTGGCTTCGCTCGCCGACGTACTGCGACTGCGGGCGCAACTGGTTCCAGATGCCGATCGACCTGGGTGATACGCAGGGCGTTCAGCAGCAGACGCTGCATTTCGTCGATATGCCGGTGCAGACCAGCAAGAACGGCAGCGTCGTCACCTGGACCGCAACGGTTATCAGCAACGGGCTCGAGGACATTACTGAGGACTACGACGACTGGATTGTTGAGGCCCAGCCTGGCTACGGATACTGGCTGGATTACCTGATCACCGAAGTGATGCCGAGGGCTGACTGATGCCAACATTACGAGAATGGAAAGAGCGGCGGCCGGCAAGCGATATCAAACAGACGGTGGAGTTTTATCATCCTGCGTTTGGTTATTACCGGGTGGTCAATAACCTGTTTCGCCCGGCGACGTTTGGCGGCAACTCGTTCGAGCCTGCGCGGTTCAGCGTGACCGAGCCGGCGCAGGACGGAACGGCGGTCATTTCAATGACGATCACTTTTGTCGCCGCGACGGAGCATGTCCGGCAGACACTGAAAAGCTGGCGCGGGGCGGCGCGCATGACACCGATAAAATGCCTGTATCAGCAGTGGAACGCGATCGGCGATGCATCATCCCTGAAAGACTGGACGCTTTACGTGAACGACATTTCCGCCGATGCCAGCAACGTCACTGTGACCGCCGGGAAAACTAACCCGCTGACGCTGGCCAATTCCATCATTTACACCACGAAAGACTATCCCGGGCTAATCACCGTATGACACAGAGCGACTTTATCGGGCTTGTTAATGGCAAGCCCTGGGCTAATCGCGCCTGCAGTTTTGAGCAGATGGATTGCTGGGGACTCGTCGTTTTGTATTACCGGCATGTGCTCGGCCTGGAGCTACATCACATCGATGGCTACGAATCGGGCGCGGATTTCATCACCTGCTACGAACAGGAGCACGCGCACTGGCGGCGTGTGCCGGTTGCCGCCATCGGCTGCATCGCGGTTTTTTACCGAGGCGACGTGCCGGCGCATATCGGTGTGATGATCAGCCCGGTTAAGTGCCTGCATGCCCGCGGCGAATTCGGCTTCGTACGCTGCGACAGCCCGCTGGCATTACTGAAGGTTTACAGCAAAGTGGAGTACATGGTGCATGGTGCGATATGAGTTACAGAGGCTGCCTGGCGCGCCGCTGCAGCGGGGAACGGTAGATGCCGGCACAACACTGGTGAGCCTGCTGGATTCCCTGCAGTTGCACCGCGATGTTATCGTGAAACTGAATGGCCGAGCGCTGCCGGACGATTACGATATCAGCCGGCCACTGCGATCCGGTGACGTGGTGTCTGTGTTCGACCAGCCAGAGGGTGGGGTTGGCAAACTCATCACCACGATATTGCGTCCGGTCACGAAAATCCTCTCTGGCGCACTGAAGGTGTTCGGCCTGTCAAATAAGCCCAGCGCGTCAGTATCGGTGGCGACAGGCGAATCCCCCAATAATGACCTGACAGGCCAGACGAACCGCGCGCGACTCTACAAGGGGCGCCCGAACATTTACGGCCAGTGCCGCGTCTTCCCTGACCTGATTCAGGAGGCGCTGTTTGAGTTCGTCGACAATAACAAACAACTGACGGAGTGGTTCGAGGTCGGTTACGGACGGTACACCATCTCATCGATCCGCTACTCGGAATCGAACCTCGGCAGCCTGGCGGGAGCCAGTTCTGCGATTTATAACCCGGGTGACGTGATCGGCACGATTGAAGTCGGGTATCAGTTCGATGACGTCGATAACGAGACAGTCCCCGGCCTGAATGAAAGCCAGGACTTCCCGGCCCAGACCGCTACCACGACGGCGCCGACATCGGTGGCGATCGAGAGTAATCAGCTCAAAGCCATTGTGCTGTCGAACGATGACAACTTCAGCTATTTTGCTGCGCTGGCGGTACCTCATCCCGTGTCATTCGTCATCAATGCCACCTGGAACGATGGCGGCACAAGCGTCACGCGGAATGTCACCGGCGCCGGGAATATCATCTCCTCCGAGAGCTTTATTGGCGACGACACGCTGTCGTACACGACGTTTTATATCGGCGAACTATCGGGAGAAATTACGTCTCTGCCGGGCAATGCAGTTATCAACCCGACGCTGTTCACTCTGAACGACCATACCCCCCTGGTTATCGGTCCATCAGTGTCGCCGATTGCCTCGACGCAGGTATGGGTGCATGTGCTGGTTCAGCTCGGCGCAACGGCCGGAACAACGCAATACCGGATTAAGTTCTGGCAGGTCGATGACGACAACAATCAGGTGCCGGGTACATCCGAGCAGCACGATTTCTTCTTCGATAACGACTTCCAGGTGACGACCCGGTATTTCCGCACAACGCACAAGTTCGTTCCGGCAGCCGGGGCAGGGCGCTATGCGGTGACCATCGAGCGCCTCGACAACAGCAATGACGCCAACGTCGTGACGCTGATGGCGATCCACGCAGTGAACGTGCGCGAAAACGTCGTGTATCCGGAAGACACGATTGCCCGCATCACGATTAAGGGGTCGAACGACAGCAACTCAAACCGCGAGCAGAAGTACAACATGCTGGCGCAGCGGCATACCATCAGCTACGACCGGACAACCGGCTCGGTCGATTATACGCTGCGGCCGAGTCGCTCGTTTGCCGACGCAATCCTTCACGAATGGGTGGTTGTCGGTAAGCAGGACGTGGCCAGTATCGACGTCGCCGCTCTGTATGCTATTGCCGATTCGCTGCCAGATGAGGCGCTTGGGTATTTCGATTACACCTTCTCGGATGAGAAACAGCCTCTTGGTGAGCGCATAGCGACGATCGCCAATGTAGCCCGCGTTGATGGCAATAATATCGGCGATGTGCTGACGTTCTGGCGTGATGAGAAAGTGACAAATCCCGACGCGGTTTTTGCGCGCTCAAACATGTTCTGGGACGAGTACAAAGTCGCCTGGCAAATGTCTCTCCCCGGTGGTTACGACGGCGTGGCGCTGGATTACGTCGACCCGCTGACGAACAAGAAGGCGTACATCTACCTGCAGATCGACAGCAGCGGCATCACTGAGGTTGAGGATGCCACTGTTAACGCGATGCAGATCAGCCTTGATGGCTGCCGAAACGCCACTCAGGCAACCGACAGGGCCTGGCTTGAGGCGAGAAAAATTCTCTACTCACGCCTGACCATGACGGTGAAAGTACTGGAGTCGACTCAGGTGGTGCGCGGTACGGTTGTGCAGTGTCCTGACATGTACGACAACACCCAGCAAACGGGCTATATCACCGGGCGCTCCGGGGATGTATTCTCGACGTCAGAGCGTATCGACTTTTCCCTCGGCGATATGTGGGTGGTGATGACCGACAGCCTCGGGAATTACCGCGGGCGCTGGCGGGCCTATCAGGTAAGCGGCAAGCCCAAAGCATTTCAGGCTGCAGCCGATACCTTCGATCTGGCCATTTATGACCGCAATACGGTGCAAAACCCCAGCCGGTATTTCATCGCTACCGACTCGGAACTTAATTCTACTATCTGGCGCGTCGACAGCGCCAAACCCAACGGTGATGACACACAGACGTTATCACTGATCGAATATTCAGACTCAATTTACCCATAATCAACTTTCGCGCACACCATCAGATTCGTTTCTGAGGGTTTAGTGCGCCTATCAAGGGCGACATGCACAATGGCAGAAGTTCCACTCCCAACACCGACGCAGGTTCCGGTACCAAGTACCGATATCCGTAATGCGGTATTTGCAGGCGCGAAGCTTGACGAAGAAGTTACTGGTACCGGTGAATTCTATACTGACCGTCTTGGTGTAAAGCGCCTGACGAACACCGGAAGAAATAATCAGTTCGATGCCGCGCAGCTGGACAGAGCTAATCGGTTTGAGCAATTCCTTCTGTCCTCCGGCTACGTTTTTCTTGGCGACTATGAGGATGGTCCTTTTCAGTTCAGCGCCCGTAACCAGTACATTCGTTACGACAACCAGTATTACCGCCTGAATGCTGCTACTGACGTCGGCTTTACGACCACCGGAACCGATGCGACCAGCTTTGCGAACGACGTTACTCACTTTGTTCTGATGGATGGTGACACGCTTCGCCAAAACCTGGGTTCAGACGAAGGCGCCGATTTAGTCGCAGGCAAAAAGCCATATACTGGCACTATGCGGCGCAAAGTAGCAGAAATGCTGTCGGAAACAATCTCCCCGTGGGATTTTGGTTGCAAACCTGATGCAGTCTTTGACCCGGTAACACAACGCCTGATAGACGGCACAGATAATACCGCTAACCTGCAGCGAATGTTCTCTGAGGCGCATTATCATGGCGTGGAAATTAACTTACCGTTCAGTGGCAAATTTGCCAGCAAGTCCCTTTATTTACATTATGATCCTGTAAAAAATCCAGACTGGACCGACCGCCCTGGTCGCCTGACAATTCGAGGAAGTGTTCTTGGTCACGCAACCGGAGATGTAGAGCGTCAGGGGACGGCGATTTATCATATTCCCGGAGAAAACTCGCCGTTAATATCAATGATTGGAGAATTCAGTATTTCCAACCCGGCAGCAATGGGCGGGTATTTTAAGCTGTCTTCATTGAATTTAATCGGCAGCCAGGACAGCTCAGATGTTCTTTTATTGCAGGGAAGTCAGGGGCAGATGAAGCTGGAAAGATACGATGTAAAAGTACTTAATCCAGCTGGTAACGGGATAACAGAAGCCACTACCTGGGAAACGCTTCATCTTCTTGGGTTTATACGTGGGCCAGCTACAGGAGATGGTTCATGTACCGGTATTGGTTTGAATATCAAATCTGATGGTACTATTGGTCAGATTAATATGAAGCAATATCTTCTCGTTAATGTGATGAAGATGGGATATGGCATCCGGGCGGGGCGTCGTGAAAAAACAAATGGAACTTTGGGCCCATTGGTGTTTACTGGTGGGCAAACTTCTGGTGCTGATCATCACGGGATGTGGCTGGATGGCGGGGTAATTTCTTTCACATCAATAGGTCAGCAGCATGAAGGATGTAGAAAAAATGGTATTAGAATAGATAATATACTTGAAGATGGGGTGGTAAGCTCTGATCTTGCACGTACCATTAAATTCCAGCAGAACTACATTACTGGCTGCGGCCGTATTGAGGATGGAAGTCAGGATAGTTATGGTGTAAATATTGTTAACGGCGATGGGATTGAACTGGATACTTTAACGTTTAATGAGGTGGGTAATGGAATCGCATTCGATGCCGCAAACGTAGATAACCTGTTAATTCGTCGCCCACATTTTCGCACTGTTCGAGCGTACGGAACATCTCAGGGCTTTGGTATCCGTTCATTCTCCGACGGAGTGCCGCAAAAACGTCAATACCTTGAACACCCGGTATTTAACCAAACTCCGGCCACACAGATTGATGATAAAGCCCGTGAAATATTTGGTCGCGGAGCGGCAGGAGGTCGAATCTCATTTTCGACAAACACACCGACGCCGAGTATTATTCACGGCTCAGGCTCAGGGAATGAGTCGTACCGCATCCTCAATTTTAACAACACGACAGCCACCACTATTACCAACATTACCGGAGGCACACCCTATCAGCGCCTGCTGATTACATTTTCAAACGATGCAACCACGATACAGCACAGTAGTAATATTGTTCTGCGTGGCGGTAAAGATGTTCAGGGGACGGTAGGGAAGACGCTGGAGCTGTACTACACGGGGTCATTCTGGCAAGAGGTGGGAGACCCGGTAAGAGCGCTCACTGGAACCAGCGCAAATCGACCATTCAGTACAGCGTTTCCCGGTATGGAATATTTCGATACCACGCTGAATAAACCCATCTGGCGTAATGCGGCCAATAACGGCTGGGTTGACGCGGCGGGTAATGTGGTCTGATTTATGTCCCGCCCCACGGGGCGGGTAATTTTATTTACTGAATGGGTAATCTCATGTCTTTTGTAATAAATAAAACGCTGGAGGCCAGCGTTATTGCGGACAGTGGCACGGCGATTGGCTCGGTTCAGGTCACGGTGGATGTGACCTATACAATCACGTTGATTCAGGTAATTGACGACAGTACAGCCTACGCCTCGGTATCGGCATCAGTGAACGGACAAGCGCCAAAACAGGTTGACCAGTTTGAGTTTAACTACACAATGGAAGGTGGGAAGAGCTTGTTTGAGCAGGCAGAAAGTAACCTGCTCAGTAGCGGAAAATATGCTGGCGGGATAGTTATCTGAAAAATACCGCCAGCTTATAACTGGCGGGATAGACTAAATGTCAAAAGTAAATGTGGTTTGTATTTCAGACTCTGTTTGTCCAGTTAATGCCATGCACTGATCTGCTGCCTGAAGTATGGCGAAGCGATCGAGGGCGAGTCCCTGGACGATGTTACTGTTATCGGCGTCGTGACGTTTACTATCTTCGATGTGCGCCAGGACAATGCGGTTGTTTAGTTGCCGTCAGCTCGAGGCTGCTGTGTCGTAGATGTGGCGTGACAGGAATGCACGATAATGACAGGGATGTATTCAAACGACACGAAACGACACAAAACCGGATGCGAACGCGGAAAACATGTGTGATTACAGTGTGTTATTTAACGCTCTACTTTCTTCTAAGCCGTAGGTCACAGGTTCGAATCCTGTAGGGCGTGCCATACTCACTTCTCTTAGCGTCCCCTGAAGTCTACTCAGCCCAGTATATACGCGGCATTTTCAAATATTCCATTACCTCAATGTCTTCTATGATTCATTGAAATCCACATTCATGTGGAGGGAGATTCCTGTTCAATGAAAGGAGATACCCCAGGTGAAGCTCGCAGCCCGCCAGGTCGATATATCAAAACTAAGGACAAACCCTATAAACTGTCTGATGGCGGTGGCCTTTAGCACCGTTTGATGCGCGTGAGCTGGAATGCATTATTGTCAGCCAACGACACGTAACAGCAGGGGCACTTCATTACCCGCATCATGTTTTCAGACCGATAATCAGCGAGCGCTAAGCATGGCGGCTGTGGTAGGATACAGTTGCTGTCAGGAGCCCTCCTCAAAAATATTAAGGCTTGGGTAATATATGAATACTCGTTCGTTATATTAAAGGAACAGGAGCCTGATTTCACATGTCAGATATTGAACTTGAAAGATTTAAGGCAATGCTTCGTGATGAGTCTATTGATGACCTGCTAACCGCGCTTGCGTACAAGATTCCTTTGTACAGATTAGACCCATTAATCATCAGGGGGCGAACAGAGCACATTACAAATGCGGAATTAATCGAGTCGTTTGACCGATTATATCAGGCCGGAATTTTGATGACTGGTAAGAATGGTCAAGTAGTGAAGGGGCCTAAATGGGTTGAACCAGAGTTCGTGAAAATGGAGAAATACTTTCCGCATCCGCGGTAATAGCAACATCCAGATTACCCGAAAATAGGTTCATGGGCACGACGTAACCGACTAACTCGAACACCTTTGCAGCTATGTACTTTTATCCTCTAGTTTCCGCTATCAATCCTGGATAGCACTCAGGGGTTTATTAAGTGGTAACTCATCAGCAAAGATGTGCATGCTGTCGATGACTTGGCATTCATTGAGTTGGCGCCTGGCGGAGCGTTAAACGGATTCATCAGTAGTTGATCGCCTGGTCTACCTATTGCAAGACAACGTTTAGCCTCGCCCTGCTTTTTGCAGTGATACTTACACTATCGCTGGCTTCTGAAGGGCGTCGGACATAACGCAAATTATGCATGGTTCGTTACACTGAACTATTCATAATAGTCGCGCATTACGTTGAATATCCGCAGGCTATATACCTGGTAGACTCCTCACTGGAGCGGGGCCCGTACTCACATTTTGCGGGCAGGGTAATACACCTTAAATATTTGAAGGGATAGGATACTTCAGCTCGATGTGCGGCGCATCGCTTAGCCGCCGGCCAGATTTTGCCATCAGGTATCCGGCGATTTCTTCAGGCGTCAAATCGACATGAAGCATGTCTTTATCCTGAAACCATTCATCTGGCCAGTAGATAAGGTCGGATGGATTGGCATCAAAGTTTTTCTCAAGCAGTCCCAGCGCGTAGCTTTGTTCAGATTCCTTACCTTCGGCCTGACACACAAACTGGATGATCTGAATCAGCTCATCCCAGGATAAATCCGCCACGTATTTTTCCTGATTAAACGCCATCCGGGTGAAGTCTTTTGCACTGGTCCATGAAGAGAAATCCCGGAAAT
This sequence comes from Klebsiella sp. 28, assembly GCF_018223905.1. Lineage (NCBI taxonomy): Bacteria > Pseudomonadati > Pseudomonadota > Gammaproteobacteria > Enterobacterales > Enterobacteriaceae > Klebsiella > Klebsiella sp. 28. The sequence continues at coordinate 10,925 of NZ_JAGRQY010000064.1, read as the reverse complement.
CAGAGAATGCATACGGGTTAATAACCTGGCTATTCCAGTCATTTATCAACATTTTCAACCCGGCATCCTCTTCCTTAGCCCCGTTATCAATTTGCGCCAGTATCTCTTCGGCCATGTCCGCTAGCTGTTTCAGTTTCTGGCGGTTTACTTTGGCTGGTTGCAAACGTTCGGGTAATGGCATCAGGTTATTCCTTGTAAAATTGAGTGCATCAGTGACAAGCTATGCTCCCATCCTGGCCAAACATTTATCCAAAGTCTATATACAATCAATCCCTCTTCTGACAACGAGCGTCTAACGGTATAAATATCAGCGGTAGGTCCCGGACGTTCGTTACCCGCTATCCGGAAAAAATCTACTTTTCAAGATGAAAAGTGGCTTCGCAAACCATATCTGTTAGCCGACTTCTCTGTGCAGGAGGCCGCTTGCGGCCTGTTTCAGAGTACACCCAGTTGTACCATTCCCCGCCAAATAACCGCAATCTGATAACAAAAAGTTTAATTTTTTTCCCCGCCGCGCTGACTATAGTTAGGGCACTTTCACTTGCCCAATAAGGTTACGATTATGAAATTAGTTATCGCCTCCGTAATTTCTCTACTCAGCTTCAGCGCGCTGGCGGCGCCAGAGGGGACGCTCAGCGTACACATTCTTAATCAGCAAACCGGGCTCCCTTCACCGGGGGTGCAGATTGAGCTGGATAAACAGCAGGGGGAGAGCTGGCAGCATATCGCCACCGGTAAAACGGATGCCGATGGGCGGATTAAGTCGCTCTATCCGCAGGCGGAGAATATGGAGCTGGGGGTGTATAAAGTGACGTTTAAAACCGGTGACTATTTTAAAAGCCAAAATATGAATACGTTCTTCCCGGTGATTCCGGTTATTTTCAATGTCACAAAGCAAAATCAAAAACTGCATATCCCGCTGCTGCTCAGTCAGTACGGATACTCTACCTACCGCGGCAGCTGATGACCCAAGCCGCTATCCAGCCAACGCCTGCGCGGCTTCCGCAGGCGTCACACTTTTCTCGCACCACGATGTCCACGCCTAACGCTCGGTCTCTTTCTCTTTAAAGTGTTTAACGGCTTCGTCGTACATCGCCAGCAGGCCGGAAATTTCGCCTTCATATTGCGGCACGCGCTGGGCGCGAACGAGCTCAATCAGCAGCGCATAGGCTGCTTCTTCCGGGGCCGCATGTGGATTGATCAGTCCAGACATATCACCTCCTTAACAGTGGGCCTTTAGCCTACCCCTCGGCGGGGAAACGCAACAGCCTGATATGCAACCAGTACTTCTTATATGGCTCTTGTGAAACCTCAGAGGCGAAGACCACGGCGGAAATCAATTGAAGGAGGGGTTATCCAGACCACTGGCGTGGCGGTTAGCGGTGCATCTACACCGGCAGGAGGCTCATCATCAGCCAGGCGATGGCGATGCAGATAAGGGTCATCGACAGCACAAAATTCATGGTAGCTCCTCTTCATCCTTTCTTTACTCAACGTAAATTTTGACAGCGATGATCGCCTTTATCCTTGGCGATTTGTGCCGCTATCCGGCGGTGGGCTGGGGAAAGACGGCCTGTTTCCCCGTGAAGGCCAGCAAAATATCCTCTTTGTCAGGGTTATAGTGATGACATCAATGAACAAGCTGCATCACATTGGTTATGTTGGTCTTTCCGCCTGAAGAATGACTTCGGGTCGCTGATAAGCTTGCTGGGGGACTAACAGGATGAGCACTACACCGTTAACGCTTTCTTTTGCCGGACAACAACCGCCCATCGCCCTGCCGCAGGTGCCGGGAACGCGGGGGCCGGTGGGAGTCGATATGCGCGGGCTAAATCAGTCCGGATTCTGCAGCTATGACCCCGGCTTCGCCAATACCGCCGGATGCCAGTCGGCGATCTCGTGGATCGATACGGAAAACAGCGTGCTATTGCACCGCGGCTATCCGGTGGATCAGCTGGCTCGCCAGTGCGATTTTCTCGAAGTGGCCTACATCATGCTGAACGGTGACGCGCCGGATGAGGCCAGCTATCAAACCTTTCGCGAGACCATCACCCGCCATACTCTGGTCCATGAGCAGATAGCCCGCATGTGCAGCGGCTTTCGTCGCGACTCGCACCCGATGGCGCTGATGTGCGCCCTGGTGGGGGCGCTGGCGACGTTTTATCATGACGTCCTGGACGTGGAAAATCCGCAGCACCGGGCGCTGGCCGCCACCCGGCTGCTGTCGAAAATGCCCACTATCGCCGCCATGAGCTACAAGTACACCATTGAGCAACCCGCAGCGTATCCGCGCAACGATCTCTCCTATGCCGGTAATTTCCTGCAGATGCTGTTTGCTATCCCGGCGGAAAAATACGTTCTCAATCCGGTTATCGAGCAGGCGATGAACCAGATCCTGGTGCTGCATGCCGATCACGGGCAGTGCGCCTCGACCACTACGGTGCGCGCGGCGGGTTCCTCCGGGGCGAACTTATTCGCCTGCGTCGCCGCCGGGCTGGCGTCGCTGTGGGGGCCGATGCATGGAGGAGCAAATGAATCGAGCATGCGAATGCTGGAGGAGATTGAAAGCGTCGATCAGGTTCCGGCGTTTCTGCGCCAGGCGAAGCGCGATCCGCAGGCATTTCGCCGGCTGGGTTTTGGCAACTCGCGCTACCGTCACCGTGACCCGCGCGCCGATATCCTGCGTGAAACCAGCCATCGGGTGCTGGCGGAGGTAGGCATGTCCGACCGCCTGCTGCAGGTGGCGATGGCCCTTGAGGACGTGGCGCTGACCGACCCCTATTTTGTGGACAATGGCCTGTCGCCAAGCGTGGATTTCTATACCGCGGTGATCCTTAAAGCGATGAATCTGCCTTCGTCGATGTTTGCGGTGGTCACCGCGGTCGGTCGGACGGTCGGTTGGGTGGCGCACTGGAACGAGATGCACCAGGCACCGCTGACCATCTACCGGCCACGGCAGATTTACGTTGGCGAGGGCTATCGGGATTACGTCTCCCGACGCGGCGAGCGGTCTGCTGAGCTAAGGTAATGCCTTACAGGCAGGAGGCGCGCGGCGTCTTCCTGCCCAGGCGGGTTACTACTCAGAGATGCCGGGAGAGCTGATAGTGCTCGACGGCGGTATATTCGGTTAACCGGGTATACAGCGCCAACAGGGCGCTGAGAAAAGCGCCTACCTCACAGGCCTGCGGCCTGGGCGTGGCGAGTAATGGCTGTAGCGTAGCTCTCAGTTGATCAAGGTCGGGCTTCAGCACATACGGTATATGCAGGGTGCTGAGGATGGTTTCAGTCTGCTGGAAATCATGACGAGATGGCAACGCCTCGTCTGCGCTTAGCCAGCTCAGGATAATCAACATGAGGCGATTTTTAGCGTAGAGATACGATTTCATGGCCTGTCTCCTGTCGGTAGTGGCGCAACACTATCCCCTGAACTTTGTTCATCAGTTCCACGTTATTTTTCACCGCCAGCTTGCTAAGGACGCGTGAACGGTAGTAGTAGACCCGTTTGATCGTGAGCTGCATGGTGCTGGCCACGTGACACAACGGCATTCCCCCCATCAGCAGGCTGATTAAAAAAGTTTCCTTACGGGTCAGGTTATAGCTGTCAGGTATGGCGATATAGAGCTTGTCGGCGGGGGGCGATGTCAAGCGCGGACCGCGGGCAAGGGCAGCGCTGAGCCCGGCAAAACTGGTGATGAACTCTGCGCCGAGCACAATGGCGAGGCTGCGTTCGAGCTCGCTCAACGGGTAGCCTGATTTGGCAAAAATAAAGATCCGGATCAGGGGATTAAACGATTTTAAACTGAGCGCGACCTGCAGTACTTCGATGCTGACGCTGCTGTAATCAATAAGGATGGTGCTTAGCCGGGCTCCGGCATCGGTCGCAAAAAAAGTATAGAACATCTCACTCTGTCCACTAAACGGGTAACAGAGTATTTCTTTAATATCCAGAGGCTTGCTGTTTGGTTCATTAATATACGCTTTCAGGGCAATATTAAAATATTCTGAATCCGCAATGCAGATCAACATAATGACCTCCTGGCATAAATACGCTGTGCATGCTGTCCTGCCTGATTCGACAATTTACTGTAGAGAATACCCGCCTGAAATAACATACTCCCTGCGCTTTCAATCCAGGGGGGAGAACGTGGGAGGAGGTGGTTAATAATGAGGGTGAGATAGTTAGATCGCATTTCTCGAATGTTTTTTAGAAAATAAAAAATAAAAATTACCTTTTATTTACAGTGGGTTGTGTTTTTATTATGTGTCAGTTTTATTTCTTTTTCAAAGTGGTGTTAAGACTTTTCTATAAAAAGTAGAAATGGTCCTGGTGGCGAATTTGAATAATAAATAATGAAGTGAGTAGGATGTCAGTGCAGGGAAGGGGTTAAAAGATAACAGGCTAATCCAATGGACTGAGCATTAATAAATTGTACGTATAAAGTACGCCAGGGTATTTCCTGAACGATTCTCCATAAGCGTGGTGATGAGGAGTGAAGATGAAAAAATACAGCAGAGGAATGGCATCTTTCGTGGTGATGATGATGCTTTCTCCGGTAGCGGCACAGGCTGCTGATGGCAAAGTCACCTTTAATGGTGAAGTCATCGAAAATACTTGTACGGTAGTGAATAAAGACAAGACGGTAACCCTACCGACGGTCCAGCGTTCAGCGCTCAGCAGCGCGGGTGAGACGGCGGGCGTGGTTCCCTTCACCATCGATCTGACGAGCTGCACCCCAGGGGCTGATGTCTCGGTGTACTTCGAGAAAGATCAATACGTTTCCACGGAGGGTCGACTAAAAAACACTCTGTCTGACGGCACGGAAGCAGAAAACGTGGATGTGGAGCTGCTGAACACCCGGTTTACGCCGATTAACCTCGCGGAGACCCCGGCGGTCGCTGCAGACGGCAAAGTTGCTCGCCTGGAAGCGATCCCGGTGGCGGTGGCTGAGCAGGATGGTTCCGCCTCGCTGCCTTTCTATGCCCGCTACTATGCGACTGATGCCGCCAAGGCTGGAAAAGTCGCAGCCTACGTCAACTTTACGGTGGTCTATCCGTAACCCCTGTCCACGGCCCCGCTCAGGGGCCGTTTATCCCCCCGACAAGGAGGAGGTGAATATGCGGCGTATGGTTCTGGCACTGCTGCTGTCCAGCTATTTACCCTCGGCGGACGCCAGCATGGTTATTGACGGCACACGGATTATTTTTCCCGGCGACAAAAAAGAGATCGCCGTCCGGGCCACCAATATGGGGGAGACCCCCTCTCTGACGCAGGTCTGGGTCGACGATGGCCGCGTGCAAAATCAACCGGAAAAGGATGCGGCGCCGTTTATTGTGCTGCCGCCGATTGTGCGCATCGAACCGGGAAAAGGCCAGAGCTGGCGCCTGGTGTTTAACGGCAGCCGCCTGCCGCAGGATCGGGAATCGCTGTTCTGGTTCAATCTTCTGGATATCCCGCCTGAGCCGAAAAATGGCAAGACTGACAATTACCTGCAGCTCGCGATACGGTCGCGTATCAAGCTGTTTTACCGTCCGGCAGGCGTGGCGGCGGAAAAAATAGCCGCGGAAAAAGCCCTGAGCTGGGCGCTGGCTCCTACGGGCAACGGGCTGCGGGTGAGCAATGCCTCAGCGCGCTATATCACCATCGACAGCATCACCCTTAACGGACAAAAACACGCTGCCGGCATGGTCGCCCCGTTTTCCTCACTGGAGATCGCGCCTAAAGGGGTCGCGCTGCGCACGCTGCCAGCCAAATTCAGCTTCACCACCATCAATGATTACGGCGCGGTAGTGAATCATAATTATCCTCAGTAAGGACATTATTATGAAACTCAGGGAGATCAAGGTTGGGTTGATGCTGCTCCTTCCCTGGCAGGAGGCATGGGCGGCGGAGGCGTTTAGTTTTAACCGCGCCCATTTGCACGGCGCCGCGCAGGTTGATCTCCAGAAATATCAATACGGTAATCCACTGCACGCCGGACAGTACCGCAGCACGCTCTCGGTGAATGGCCGGGACCTGGGGGAAGAAACGTTTGTTATCCAGGAACACGATGGCCAGCTTGAGCCCTGCATCTCACCCTCGCTGTTCGACGCTCTGCAGCTGAAGGATGCCCAGTGGCCAACCGCGGCCACCTGCCTGCGTTTTTCGCAGATCGATAAGGCGATCGGCTGGGAGTATGACAGCGGGGAAAACGTCCTGCGGGTAAATATGCCCCAGGCGCTGCTGCAACCCCATTATCGGGGGGCGGTGAACCTGAAAAAGGTGGATAGCGGCGTGCCCGCCGCGGTGCTGCGCTACCAGGCCAATAGCTATCAGAGCATCGTCGACGGGGATAGCAGCAGCCATCATTATCTCGGGCTGGATGCCAGCCTGCGCTCCTTTGGCTGGCGGTTACATCACCAGTCCAGCTACCAGGCGCAGGAAGGGAATACGCACTGGGATAGCATTGCCGCCTGGGCTGAGAGAAGTGTAGTGAACTGGGCGTCCACGTTACGGCTGGGTCAGGGATGGACCGACGGAACCTTCTTTGACAGCGTCAGTTTTATCGGCGGCAGGCTGGCTACCGATGTGCGCATGCTGCCGGGCTCTCGCCGCGGTTTTGCGCCGTCGGTCAGCGGCGTGGCGCGCACCAACGCCCGCGTAACGGTCACCCAGAACGGCGCCCTGTTGTACGAGGCAACGGTTCCGCCGGGCAAATTCACCTTCGACGATCTCTATCCCACCAACGCCGGCGGCGATTTACAGGTGACGATCCACGAGGCGGATGGCAGTCAGGACACCTTTACCGTGCCGTACGCCACGCTGCCTGGCCTGGTGCGGGCAGGCGCGGTCTATTATGATCTGTCGCTGGGCTATCTGGATGAGGACGGGATCGCCGGGCGGCCGGGATTTGGCGAAGCCACGCTGCAGTACGGCTTCAATGACTATATCAGCGGCTATACCGGCGCTAACGCGACGACAGATTATTACTCGACGCTGGTCGGCAGCGCCTTCAATACCTACTGGGGTGCGCTGGCGGTCGATCTTTCCCGTTCTGCGGCGAAGGGCAGGGAGCACGGCTGGCAGGAGGGCTACCGCTGGCGGGTGTCCGCATCAAAATCGTTTACATCCGATACGCGAATGCTGCTCTCGATGAGCCACAGCAACGACGGCAATTATCGCTCCATTCGCGATGCCGCCTGGGAGCACGACCGGCACCCCAACGACTGGCGGGAGATGACCCGCTACAGCGCGACGTTGTCTCAGCAGGCCGGCAGCGGCAGTCTGTCATTTAACGGAATCTGGAGTGAGGATGTCCGCCACCACCGCTGGCGCTCATATCAGCTGGGCTATGCCAACCGCTATGGTCAGCTCAATTATTATCTGTATGCCCAGCAGAGCCAGGATATCCATCACCGCAATAATCAGGTGGTGGGCGTCTCCTTTTCGCTGCCGTTCGGGCAGGCGGGCAGCCTGACCACCCGCTTTAACCACGATAAAAACTACGGCAGCCAGCTGCAGTCCAGCTATACCGGCAGCGCAGGCGAGAAAAACGCCTTCAGCTACGGTTTGACCGCCAGCTACGACATGCCGCGGGAGAACCCAAATGAAGCCAGCGTTGCGGCCAACGGTAGCCTGCGGACGGATTATGCGTACCTGAACGCCAGCGCCAGCGCCGGTCGCCATCAGCAGCAGTACTCGCTGGGGGCATCGGGCGCCCTGGTAGCGCATCAGGGCGGCATGACCGCCACCCCCGAACTGGGGGAAACCTTCGCCATTGTGGAAGCGCCCGGCGCGGTGGGGGCCCGGGTGGCTAACCGCCTTGGACAGCCGATTAACCGCCAGGGTTTTACGATCATCCCTTACCTCGATCCCTTTACCGCTAACTGGCTGGATCTCGATCCGCAGGGTCTGAACGACCATGTGGAGATTGTCTCCAGCAGCACGACGGTGGTGCCCGATTCGGGCGCGGCGGTGAAGGTCAAATTTGTCACGCGTACCGGCTATCCCTGGTTTGCCCATGTCACGCTGCCGGATGGCGCGGCGCCCCCGCTGGGCGCGGAGGTGTTCGACGACAACGGTCGGGCGGTTGGCGCCGTCGGTCAGGGCGGGCTGCTGTATGCCCGAGTGCCGCAAGACCACGGCAGCGTCTCGGTAGTATGGGGCGAACGCAGCGGGCAACGCTGCCGGTTGGCCTATGCCATCCGCGACGACGCGGTGCAGCAGGTTAGCAGCGGCACGCCGCATCAGGTCTGCCGGCCGGGAATAAAGGAGAAGTAATATGAAAAAAATCATCGCATCAGGGGTACCTCTTCTGCTGGCCGGCGGGTACTGCACTTCGCTGTCGGCAGCGTGCCAGATGGTCAGTGGCAAAACTATCGAGTATTCAGTGAACGTCAGCCAGGCCAGTATCAACCTTGACGTCAGCGATCTCCCCATCGGCTCCCTGCTATACAGCTACGGAGGGATGATTATCACTAATAACGAACGCTGGGAGATCGCCTGCAGCGGCAGCGAGCCCGGCGGGTTTCAGAGCATTGGCGGTTCCCGGGTCGGCCCGGCGGGAGACGGCAAGCCGGGGGATATCTACAGCATCGACCGCCTGCCGGGCATCGGCTACAGCTTTCAGATGGGGGAACAGGATGGCATTAATTTCGATCCCCTGTTCACGGCCTGGCCTTCCGCGCCGGTATTTTCCGGCCAGCGCGCATTTCAGGCGGAAAATAAAAAACCGACCATCTATTTCTGGCGAATTGCCGATAACGGCGGTCTACCGCCGCCGGGCGAATATTGCCTTAATGATTACCTTGGCGATATTTATCTTGGCGGAGTACAGGCGATGCGCTTCAGCGTCAGCGGGCTCTGTATTCAGGTCAAATCACCCACCTGCAAGATTACTGACGACAGTAAAAACATTAACGTCTTCCTCGGACGGCATAACAAAACCGCATTTACCGGGCTCAACAGCACCACCGCCCCGGTTCCTTTTAACATCAACCTGACGAACTGTGAAAATGTCGGCAGCGTGTTTATGCAGTTTAACGCGACGGTGGACAGCGCTGTCGCCGCCAACGAAGTGATTAAAATCGATGACCAACCTGAAGGGGCATCCGGACTTGGCGTGCAGATCCTCAGTGCCGGCGGCTCGCTGGTGCCGCTAAACCAGGTGAGCCAGGTCTGGTCCGGGAAAAAAGGCAGTCAGACGAACTATCGTTTATCCTATCAGGCCCGCTATATCCAGACGCAGCCCGCAGTGACTGCGGGCGAAGCGAACGCCAGCGCGACCTTCGTGGTGACTTATAACTGATCTGCCTGGCGGCACAGCGCCGTCAGGCATGCGCCAGTAAAGGAAACATCAACTTCCTGTCTTTAAACAGGTTTTCCTTCTGGTCATAGACGAAGAGGATATCTTCTCCCTCTATCTTCTCATACTCGCCGAGCCGGTCTTCACTGGGGGTAAAACCGAGGATGGCCTGGTAAACGTGGTCATCGGCCAGTTCGTTGACCAGCGTCGACAGGCTCTTACCCACGTCGCAGAACAGATCAAAGCAGATCAGCACCGGACCGTTTTGCATGGCGATGACCACCGCCTCATTTTTTGCCGAGTAATAGACAAAATGCTTCATAAAGGCTGAGCAGTAAAACATCAGCAGGCCAAAGTTATGCTCCACCCGCAGCGGTGAGAACGGGTTGGATTTTTCATAGTAATGGCGGAGCAGGGCGACATCGTCAGGGCTGTCCATATCCAGTTTACGAAAATCACCGGCTCGCGGGGAGACCGGCATAATATATTGATACTCTTCGCTGCGGGTGAAGCCAAATTTGGGGTAAAAATCCACCGTGGTGGGATTGGCGAATAAAAAGAAGGCGTCCGCCTCCTGCTGCCAGTCCTGCAGGATGTGATGGATAAGCTGGCCGGCTAATCCCTTATTACGGTGGTCCGGCTCGGTCATCACGGTGCCAATCTGAATATAACGCCGGGGCTCGCCCTGCCAGCGCAGGTCGATGATGTTGGCCGAAGCGTTAGCGATAACTTTATTGCGTTCGACAAAAGCATAGGGGATATAGGCGTCGGTCCAGTAACCTTGCTGATACCACTCTTCAAAAGACAGGTCAAAAGTCTTAACGGCAAGGTCAATGAAGCTTTTTCTTAATGGGTTATTTTCTCTGACTTGCTTCACTAATTGATAATTCATTGTCATAGTTCCTTCTCACTATGGCTTCTGAAAGCGGCGACGTCGGCAAAGGCACTTGCGTCGAATGAGCGCTGTAAACGTAGCATATCTGGGAAAAGGATCCGCAATGTCGATGCTTAACCTTTGCCCCAGTCACAAATAACCGCATGCTGACCGTGTCAGACCGGTCTGAACGGCCTGTTTGCATTCGCTACCGCCATAATAAAGCGTGAGTAAAAGAGGTATTGGTCGAGAGGCTGAGGCAAATGTACTGGCTATTTTATCGACAATCGGCCGAGCCGTAGAGGTTAGGTTTATTTATTTATGCATTAAACAGGAAATTTTACGCGTTGCGTCTAATAATAGAGTAGTCCCCAGCGTAAGGGCTGAATTTATCCTGGAATCGGCTTATAATAACGCGCTTTGTGATTGAGTATTACCGCACGAATTGGAAAAATACTACGTGCAGGATCCGCTACTTTATTTCGCGGTTTTTGCTCAGCTATTATTGAGTGAATTAACAGGATTACTATGTCAAATTTACCCAAATTTTCCCGCGCGCTGTTGCACCCGCGTTACTGGCTGTTGTGGCTGGGAATTGGCTTTTTGTGGCTGCTGGTGCAATTACCGTATCCGGTGATCTACCGTCTGGGAACGGCGCTTGGGCGGCTGGCAATGCGGGTGATGAAAAGCCGCGCGCGGATTGCCAGACGTAATCTCGAACTCTGCTTTCCCGAGATGAGCGCCGCCGACCGCGAGGCGCTGCTGGTGAA
>NZ_JAGRQY010000063.1:0-21991 GCF_018223905.1 Klebsiella sp. 28 | reverse complement strand
CTTTTAAACCCGCGCGGCGGAGGGGCGTGATTTTCCCACCCCTCGTGAATCAAACCTGCTAAGGCTCAACCGGCGTCAGAAAGTCCAGCCGCAGCGGCTCAGCCAGCAGAGACTCCATCTGCGCCATAAACGCCTGAAAATAGGGCATCGCGACATGGGCATCGAGGGCGTCCTGTCCCTGCCACGCCTCGCGCATATAGAAGGTGTCCGGCGCGTCGCGCAGCTGAAACAGGGCATAGTCGAGGTTGCCCGGCTCCTGTCTCGTCGGCAGGAGCAGCGCCTGCAGGGCCTGGCGCAGGGCGTCCGTTTGGCCCGGTTTCGCCTTGAGCACGGCGATAAGCGATATCATCTTAAAACCCCTCCAGCACGATCTTGCCGACGGCGCGTCCGGTTTCCAGCTGGCGATGCGCTTTCTGCAGATTGGCGGCGGTGATGGCGCCGTAGTGTTCGCCAAGGGTGGTTTTGATAGTGTGGTTGTCGATCAGCGCCGCCACGCGGGTGAGCAGCTGATGCTGGGCGATCATATCATCCGTCTCAAACATTGAACGGGTGAACATAAATTCCCAGTGCAGGGACAGGCTTTTGGCTTTCAGCGGCACCACGTCCAGGGTCTCCGGGTCATCAATCAGCGCCAGCTTGCCCTGCGGGGCGAGGGCGTCGATCAGCGCGTTGAAGTGCTGCTCGGTATTGGTCAGGCTGGCGACATGGGTTACCGACGTGATACCAATGCGCGCCAGCTCGTCGGCGAGCGGCTTGCTGTGATCGATCACATGGTGCGCGCCCGCCTCGCGGACCCACTGCTGGCTCTCGGGACGCGAGGCGGTGCCGATCACCGTCNNGGTCAGGATAGACCCCACGCCGCCCGCCGCGCCGACGATTAGCAGCGTGTCGCCCGCATTGCCGCCTTCCTCAACGCCGAGACGGTGAAACAGCAGCTCCCAGGCGGTGATCGCCGTCAGCGGCAGCGCGGCGGCGGAGGCATTATCGAGGATGCGCGGTTTGTGCGCCACCAGGCGCTCATCCACCAGCTGATATTCACTGTTGCTGCCGGCCCGGCCCAGCGCGCCGGCGTACCAGACCTCGTCCCCGGGCGCGAACAGCGTCACTTCCTCACCGACGGACTGCACCACGCCAACGGCGTCCCAGCCCAGCACCCGCGGCGTGTCGCCCTGAAAGCCGGCGCGCACTTTGGTGTCTACCGGATTGACCGAGATAGCCTTCACAGCGACCAACAGATCACGCCCGTGGGCGGTGGGGATCGGCAGGTCGATCTCGGTTAAAGAAGAGATGTTGTTGCCGTCAGCGGCGGCTTGAGTAATGGCGATAGCTTTCATAACTGCTCCGGTCTGTGATTCGGGTGAATGAAAAGATGGAGCCATCGTAGACCGCTGCCGGGAGGGGAAAAACGGGCTAACGGCAATAACAGTTATATGCAGAAAGTGAAAATCAGCCCACCTGATAGAAGTCGAGCATCACCCCATCCTGGGTCCGGCCACCGGCGCAGATAAACAGCGAGGTGGTTAGCCAGCTGAGCGCGGGAGCATCCACCTCAAAGGTGGGCACGGTGCGAAAATAGATGGCTTCTGGCGGAATATCGCTAAAAAAGCGCATATCGTCGGCGAAAAGCTGGTCATGATACTGGGCCGGCACCCGGCGGATGCCATTGTTTTCCACATAGACCGTGCCTTCCGCCACCTGCAGGGCATAGCGGGCGGACAGCCTGCAGGTGCCGTCGGGTTCGATTATCTGGCTGTCGACGCCGCCGGGTAATACGTGGCCGCGAAGTTGACCCGAGACACTGCCGCCGATAATCGGGATCAGCTGGCGCTTACCGGTCTGCGGGCTGCGGGAGACGATTATCGGTTTATCAACCTGGATGGTAATGGAAAAACAGTGTCTGAGTTCGGGGGTCATTATGGCTCTCCTGTTTCGGTTGGTAACGGCACACGGCCACCGCGCCAGTGTAACGGGTTTGCGAGAGACAAAATAACGCAGGGTTTGGATGAAAATGATTGGCTGGGATGATGAGTTTGGGGGGCTCAGGTTGGTATGGCGTGGCTGTGGGGGAGCAGAGGCAAACTGGCGGAAGATCACAGGAGTTGAACCTGCCCGGGACCGCTGGCGGCCCCAACTGGATTTGAAGTCCAGCCACCTCACCGGAGATGACGATCTTCCGCGCCTCGATTGCTACATGGAGGCGGGGCGCATTATAGCTACTTTCAGCCGTTTACCACATACCTAAACGCACTTTTTTACTGTTAAAACTGGACTTTACAGAACAGTCCTGGACAAATCCTCACAAAATCCGTGAGTTACACTTTTTCACTCCCTGATTCCCTACCGCGATCACAGAAAACAAGAAACGTAATCTGATAACGAGATATCGCAATTCATCTTAGTGCGGCAAAGGTTTACAAAAACCGTAACCGGTACCAACCCTCGGTGCCGCTAAGGGAATAGTGCGCATATGAAAGATCACATTTTGTCCGTCAAAGAGAAAATTGGTTACGGCATGGGTGATGCCGCCAGCCACATTATTTTTGATAACGTCATGTTGTATATGATGTTTTTCTACACTGATATTTTTGGTATCCCCGCCGGCTTTGTCGGCACCATGTTCCTGCTGGCGCGCGCGCTGGACGCGATTTCCGACCCGTGTATGGGTCTGCTTGCCGACCGTACCCGCAGCCGCTGGGGTAAGTTCCGCCCATGGATCCTCTTCGGCGCTATCCCGTTCGGCCTCGTCTGCGTGCTGGCCTACAGCTCGCCGGATTTAAGCCACAACGGCAAGCTGATCTACGCCGCCGTGACCTACACGCTGCTGACCCTGCTCTACACCGTGGTGAATATCCCTTACTGCGCGCTGGGCGGCGTGATCACCGACAACCCGACGCAGCGCATTTCGCTGCAGTCCTGGCGCTTCGTGCTGGCGACGGCGGGGGGCATGCTCTCCACCGTGCTGATGATGCCGCTGGTCAACTTTATCGGCGGCGAAGACAAAGCGCTCGGCTTCCAGGGGGGCATCGCGGTGCTGTCGGTGATTGCCTTCCTGATGCTGGCCTTCTGCTTCTTTACCACCAAAGAGCGTGTCGAAGCGCCGCCGAGCAGTACCTCGATGCGTGAAGACCTGCGCGATATCTGGCGCAATGACCAGTGGCGGGTGGTCGGCGTGCTCACCATCCTCAATATCCTCGCGGTCTGCGTTCGCGGCGGCGCGATGATGTATTACACCACCTGGATCATGGGCTCGGCGGCGCTGTTCACCGCCTTCCTCACGACCTACTGCGTCGGCAACCTGATTGGCTCGGCGCTGGCGAAACCGCTGACCGACTGGAAATGCAAAGTCAGCGTCTTCTGGTGGACCAACGCCCTCCTGGCGGTGCTCAGCGTGGCGATGTTCTTCGTACCGATGGACGCCGAAATCACCATGTTTGTCTTTATCTTCGTCATTGGCGTACTGCACCAGCTGGTGACGCCAATCCAGTGGGTAATGATGTCCGACACCGTCGACTACGGCGAATGGTGTAACGGCAAACGCCTGACCGGCATCAGCTTCGCCGGTACCCTGTTTGTGCTCAAGTTAGGGCTGGCGCTGGGCGGCGCGCTGATCGGCTGGATGCTGGCCGGCGGCGGCTATGACGCCGCCGCTAAAACCCAGAACAGCGCCACCCTCACCATCATTATCGCCTTGTTCACCCTCGTTCCGGCGGTGTGCTACCTGCTGAGCGCGGTGATCGCCAAACGCTACTACACGCTGAAAACGCCGTTCCTGAAAAAAATGATGGCCGAGCTGGCCGAGGGCGCGCGTCGCAACGAACAAGAATTCACCGCCGCCCCGATCGACAAAGAATGGCAAAACTAAGAGGACGTTTTAATGAAAATCAGTGATGGAAACTGGCTCATTCAACCAGGGCTCAACCTGATCCAACCCGTACAGGTTTACGAGGTGGAGCAGCAGGGGAAAGAAATAGTGGTCTATGCCGCGCCGCGCGATGTCCGCGAACGCGCCTGGCAGCTGGATACGCCATTGTTCACCCTGCGCTTTTTCTCGCCTCAGGAAGGGATAATCGGCGTGCGCATGGAGCACTTTCAGGGCGCGCTGGATAACGGTCCGCACTATCCGCTGAACGTGCAGAAAGACGTCCATGTCGAAATAGAAAATACGGCCGGGTTCGCTGAGCTGAAAAGCGGCAGCCTCAGCGTGCGGGTGACTAAAGGCGAATTCTGGGCGCTGGATTTTCTGCGCGACGGCGTGCGTATCACCGGTAGCCAGCTAAAAAACAACGGCTACGTGCAGGATAGTAAGACCCAGCGCAACTACATGTTTGAGCGCCTCGACCTCGGCGTCGGCGAAACCGTCTACGGCCTCGGCGAGCGCTTTACCGCGCTGGTGCGCAACGGCCAGACGGTAGAAACCTGGAACGAGGACGGCGGCACCAGCACCGAGCAATCCTACAAAAATATCCTGTTCTATCTGACCAACCGCGGCTACGGCGTGCTGGTCAACCATCCGCAGCGCGTCTCCTTCGAGGTGGGCTCGGAGAAAGTCTCTAAAGTCCAGTTCAGCGTTGAAGGCGAATACCTCGAGTACTTCGTCATCGACGGCCCGACGCCGAAAGCGGTGCTTAACCGCTATACTCAGTTCACCGGCCGCCCGGCGCTGCCGCCGGCATGGTCGTTTGGTCTGTGGCTGACGACCTCGTTCACCACCAACTATGACGAAGCGACGGTGAATAGCTTTATCGACGGCATGGCTGAGCGCCATCTGCCACTGCACGTCTTCCACTTCGACTGCTTCTGGATGAAGGCCTTCCAGTGGTGCGATTTTGAATGGGATCCGCTAACTTTCCCGGACCCGGAAGGGATGATCAAGCGCCTGAAGGCGAAAGGGCTGAAGGTCTGCGTGTGGATCAACCCGTACATCGGTCAGCGCTCGCCGGTGTTCAAAGAGCTGAAAGAGAAGGGTTATCTGCTGAAGCGTCCGGACGGTTCGCTGTGGCAGTGGGATAAGTGGCAGCCGGGGCTGGCGATTTATGACTTCACCAATCCGGAAGCCCGCCAGTGGTACGCTGACAAACTAAAAGGCCTGGTGGCGATGGGGGTCGATTGCTTCAAGACCGACTTTGGCGAGCGTATCCCGACCGACGTCCAGTGGTTTGATGGTTCCGATCCGCAGAAAATGCACAACCACTACGCCTTCATCTATAACGAGCTGGTGTGGAAGGTGCTGAAAGAGACCGTCGGCGAGCAGGAGGCGGTGCTGTTCGCCCGCTCCGCCTCGGTGGGCGCGCAGCAGTTCCCGGTGCACTGGGGCGGCGACTGCTACGCCAACTACGAATCGATGGCGGAAAGCCTGCGCGGCGGGCTGTCGATCGGCATGTCTGGCTTCGGTTTCTGGAGTCACGATATCGGCGGTTTCGAAAACACCGCGCCGGCCCACGTCTACAAGCGCTGGTGCGCCTTCGGCCTGCTCTCCAGCCACAGCCGCCTGCACGGCAGCAAATCCTATCGGGTGCCATGGGCCTACGATGACGAGTCCTGCGACGTGGTGCGCCACTTCACGCAGCTGAAATGCCGCATGATGCCGTATCTCTATCGTCAGGCGGCGCTGGCCAACGAGTGCGGCACGCCGATGCTGCGCGCGATGATGCTCGAGTTTCCGGACGATCCGGCCTGCGACTATCTCGACCGCCAGTATATGCTGGGCGATTCGGTCCTGGTGGCGCCGGTGTTCTCCGAGGCCGGCGAAGTGCAGTTTTATCTGCCGGAAGGGCACTGGACGCATCTGTGGCATAACGATGAATTGCCGGGTAGCCGCTGGCATAAGCAGCATCACGATGCGCTGAGCCTGCCGGTCTACGTTCGCGACAACAGCCTGCTGGCGCTGGGCAACAATGACCAGAAGCCGGATTACGCCTGGCATGAGGGCACCGCCTTCCAGCTGTTCCACCTTGAGGATGGACGCGAGGCACGCTGTAACGTTCCGGCGGCAGACGGCTCGACGATCTTCACCCTGAAGGCCAGGCGCCAGGGCAACGCCATCGCCGTGAGCGGCGAAGGCGAGGCCCGCGGCTGGACGTTATGTCTGCGCAATATCCCGCAGGTCGCGGGCGTGCAGGGCGGTACGCAGACCGGTAGCGAATGGGGAGTGGTGGTGAGCGCCGAGGGCAATACGCTGACGATTACGTTGTAAATAGGTTAACAGCAGCAGCCCTCTTCGCCAGGCGGAGAGGGTTTTTTTATTCCATTTTTGTACAAAAAGTAACGTTCATTTCATTGTGGTGACTCAGGCCGCAGACGCGGTTGTCGAACGGTGTTAGCGTATTCTGCCGCTGAGAGGAGCCCGCCATGGACGTAGAAAATATCTTTCGTGACGTGAAGCTAAGCAAAACGGAAATGACCGTGCTGCGCTTTATTCAGAACGACCCGGAGCAGTGTATCCGCCAGGGAGTTCGCGCTGTGGCCGAACAGTGCTACAGCAACCCCTCTTCCCTGGTCCGGCTGGCAAAGAAACTGAAGTTCAGCGGCTGGCTGGAGCTGGTCTATTTCATCAAGTTCAATATCACCATGCCGAAGCTCGATGTCACCAACGATATCGACTACATGAGCGTTCAGCCGGAAGAAGCGCTGACGCCGCTGCTGGCAAGCCTTAAACAGCAGCGCATCCTGATCCACGGCAGCGGCTTTTCACAGCTGATCGCCCAGTATATTTACAACAAGTTTCTCGTCACCGGCGTGAATGCCAGCCTGGCGCTGTGGCCCGATTACGAAATCCTCGAACAGAAAAACGCCGCCTGCTTCGACTCCATCTGGATCATTTCTAAATCCGGGCGCAGCAGCTCGGCGCTCAACTGGGTTAAGGCCCTGGAGGGGAAGGAGATTAATCTGGTCTGCTTTACCGGCGACTACCAAAGCCCGCTGGCGCAGGCCGCGGATACGGCGTTTATTATTCACGACCCGCAGAAGTTCGATGATGATATTTACTGGAGCAACCCGTTTTTCGGCTACTGCATCTTAGGCTTTGAGCGACTATTGAAGATGTGGTTTACCAGTCTACGTAGCAATAGTTAGCCCCCGCTAAGCGCGGTGCGAGCGGGGGGAGTTCCCGGATGGCGGCTGGCGCCTTATCCGGGCTACCGGGTGATACGGCTATTTTGCCGGGTGGCGGCTTACGCCTGACCCGGCCTACATAAAACACAAACCGCTCCGTTCGTAGCCCCGCTAAGCGCGGTGCGAGCGGGGGAATCCCATCGGCAGCGGATTACCGCCAGGCGGCGAACTGCTCATCGTCGAGATAGGCTTCGACCAGGGTTTTCGCCAGCGAATAGGAACCGATCAGCGGGTGCGCCATCAGCGCCCGCACCGCCAGCGATTTATCCTGCTGCAGGATCGCCGCCACCGCCAGCCGCTCATACTCCTTCACGCAGGCAATCATATTCTTCTGCGCCGTCGGTACCTTCACCGGCGTCACCGGCTTGAGGCCATCCCGGCTCAGGTCGCAGCTGATCTCGATCACGTCGTCCGGGCGCAAAAAGTCGAGCGTGCCATTATTCTGGATCGACACCACGATCCGCTTAGTGGTGGTGCTGTTCACCGCTTCCAGGATATCCAGCGCCACTCCGGCATAGCCGCCGGTGTCCGGCTCTTCGATAAACTGGCGCAGCGTCAGCGGTTCGCGGGTGTGGAATTTCTCCTGCCGGGATTCGTTCTGCATATAGCTGTTTTCCCGGCGTAGGTAATGCTGCATCCAGATGGTGAAGGCGGCCTCCGGTTGCGTTCTGGCATCCACGGTGCGCAGTGCCTCGCGCATCTCCTGATTGATGCGGGCGATCTGCTCTCCGCGCGTCTCGCCGGCCCCCTGAATCGCCTTCAGCGCCTCGTCGCGATAGTAGTAATAATAGAGATATTCATTGAGGAGCTGATTATCGCAAAGCCGTACCAGCTCCGGGGAGAAGTACTGCATCGCCGTCTTCTGGTACAGTTCCGGGCTGGCGATCAGCCGTTCGGTCACCTCTTCCCCACGGACGGTGAAGTGGGTAAACCAGGAGAAATGGTTCAGCCCATAGCATTCCACGCTGAGGTCGCGCTCCTCACAGCCAAGGATCGCCGGCAGTTCACGAATCAGCTCGGAGGGGGCATCGCAGATCCCATAGACCCGGCGCTTAAAGCCGGACTTAATAATCGCTTCCGTCACCAGACCTGACGGGTTGGTAAAGTTAAACAGAATGGCGTCTTCGGCGGCATGTTCTTCGATCAGCCGGCAATAGCGAAGGATCGCCGGGATCGAGCGCATGGCCATCGCGAAACCGCCGGCGCCGGTGGTCTCCTGGCCGAGAGTGTTATGCTCAAGCGCAATACGTTCGTCGCGAATGCGGCTTTCATCGCCGCCAACCCGCAGGGTGGTAATGATATAGTTGGCGTCCTGCAGCGCTGCGACCGGGTCGGTGGTGGTACTAAACTGAATATCCGGGCGAATGGTATTAAATACATAGCGGGCAATTTCGCCAAATATCGCCAGATTATCAGCAGAGTTATCGAGAAAAACGACTTCTGTTAAACCAATGCGGTGAGCGTTATAGGCCAGAGATTTCGCTAAAAATGCAGAGCGAACGCCGCCCCCGCCTAATACGGTTAATTTCATAAATACTCCTCATTAATTTTCTGCTAACCAGTTATCAACCCGGGAACGTACCTGTCCCACTTTGACGCCATAAATAACCTGAACTTCATTTCGATTGCGTACGACGCCGTTGGCGCCGGTATTTTTTAATTGCGTGTCATCAACCCGCGCCATATCGCGCACGGCCACGCGCAGGCGAGTAAAACAATTATCGACGGAGAGAATATTCTCCTTGCCCCCGAGGCCGCGGATAATGTCATCGGTGACCGACTGCGGTTGCGCGACTTTCTGGCGGTACTCTGCTTTGCTGTAGAGCTTCACGTTCTCGTCATCTTCCCGGCCCGGCGTTTTCAGGTTCAGCTTCACCACCAGGGTGCGGAAAATCACGTAGTAGACGGCGAACTGGCCGATACCGATAAGGACATAGCCCGGCCAGCGCGTTAAGGAGACCGGCAGCGGCAGGTTATAGATCAGAAACTCGATCAGGCCCGATGCACCCCAGGGACGTACGGTGAAGATGTCGCAAATGGCCTGCGAGGCGGCGGTTAACGTCGCGTGGATCACCCACAGCAGCGGCGAGACAAATAAGAAGGTGAACTCAATCGGCTCGGTGATGCCGGTCAGCATCGAGGTGATAATCGCCGGCAGCAGAATCGCCTTCGCCATCGCTTTCTTCTCCGGTTTCGCGGTGTGGTAGAACGCCAGCGAGGCGCCCGCCAGGCCGAAGATGGTGGTCATCCCTTGCTGCGAAAAACGTAATGCGTCGTTCATGACCGGCGTCAGGTCGGGATGGCGCATATAGGCGAGGAATATGGCCTGGGTGCCGGAGACCACCTGACCATCCACGTTCAGCGTGCCGCCAATCTGGGTGAGCTGGAAGGGGGACCAGACGAAATGGTGCAGGCCGGTGGGGATAAGGAATTTTTCAAAGAAACCATAGACGAAGACCCCGGCGACCCCGGCATTTTTCATAAAACCGGTGAGGGCGGAGATGCCGTGGGTCATAAAGGGCCAAATCCAGGTAAAGGCGATGGCGTAGAAGATAACCACCGGCGTCATCGCCACCAGCGTCAGCTTGGCGCCGCCGTACATCGACAGCGCGCCAGGCAGCTCAATGGCAGAGACTTTATTGTGCACCCACGCAATCGTGCAGCCGAGAATAATGCCCAGGAAAACGCCCATATCCACCACCACAAAGCCCAGCAGCTGGGTTTGCCCGGTGCCATAATATTCACCGTTAATTTTTTCGGCGAGTCCATGGGTGTGTTCCAGCCAGGAGTGGTTGGCGCCAAGAAACATAATAAAGCACATCACTGAAACCAGTGCGACTTCGGTTTTTTTATCCTTTGCCAGGCCATAGCTGATGCCGACGCAAAATAATAAGCCGAGGTTGCCAAATAAAGGCCAAAAGGTGTCGCCGAGCATTTGCCCAAACTGATGTAAGAAACTGGTTTCAGCAATTAATGTCGGATTAGTTAATACTGAACTGAGGGCCAGAATTAAGCCAATGACCGGCAAGAACAATACGGCGCCGATCATGGCCCGGGAGAATTTTTGCATATTCTCCAGAATACGCTGACGTATTTCAGGCATGATTGATCCTTTTATATTTTTGTAGGTACAGGGAGCGGTTTTTTATCGACTTCCAGTGATTTGGTTATAGCAACTCTGATATTTGAAAGGAACCTGTTGCGCTAAATAGGTACAGATAGCCGCGTATTGCACACAGGTTTCAGGACTCGCACCCCAACTCTCTCCCTTTCAGGGAGAGAGTTGTCAGAGTGGAGTTTTGCCGGGAAGCAATCCCTCTCCCCATAGAGGAGAGGGAATGGGCATCGCTATGGGGTGACGGGAGTGGGCGCTGGCGCGGCGGGGGCGGGGCTGACCTCGCCGTTGCGCATGATTTGCGCCACCTGCTGTTTCTCCATATTCACGGCGCTGAGCTGCCCGTTGACCGTCGGTTTGAGCGGGGCATCGGCCTGCACGCTGC
This sequence comes from Klebsiella sp. 28, assembly GCF_018223905.1. Taxonomy (NCBI): domain Bacteria; kingdom Pseudomonadati; phylum Pseudomonadota; class Gammaproteobacteria; order Enterobacterales; family Enterobacteriaceae; genus Klebsiella; species Klebsiella sp. 28. The sequence continues at coordinate 11,381 of NZ_JAGRQY010000063.1, read as the reverse complement.
CGCTGGCGGTCAGCTGGAGATTGCCATCCCCGCTTATAGGTAGCGACGGCCAGCCCCAGGCCTGCAGAATATTCAGCGGCACGCCGCGGCCGCTGAAGCTCAGATTGACCTGGCGCTGCGGCAGCTGGGATACCGCGGCGGTGGCCTGCAAAATGCCGCGCTCGGTGAAGGCGCTAAGCTCAGTGATATTGACCGTCGAGGCTGTGGCGTTCAGTTTGAGTGATGGGCGGCGCACGTCGATCCGGTTGAAAGTCGCCGCCGCGGCGTTCAGCGTCGCGCTGCCGTTCCATACTCCCCAGCTGCCGTTTTTCACCAGCTGTAGCTCGCCGCCATAGCCATCGAGGGCGGTAATTTGCCACGGGAAAGCAGGGTCCACATCGATGATCAGATTGCGGCTGGCGCTGAATTTTTTCAGCGTCAGGCTTTGCAGCCAGGCTGGCAGTGGCGTCATCCACAGCTGTTTCCAGTTCGCCGGCAGCGTGTACTCCAGTCCGGCGAAAGCGGTATCGTCGAGCACCAGGGCGTTCCCGGCGCGCAGCCAGTTGCCGGAGGTGCGCACCATGCCGCCCTCCCAGCGCGAGGAGAACTGGCGCAGCGCAATGCCCTGGGGAGAGAATTCAGCATTGAGGATCGGGTCGAAGAAGTGCAGCGAACCGTAGATAAATTCGCTGGCGTTCATCGACAGCGTGCCGTCCTCGCTCTGCCAGCCGCCGTGGCTAAGGGTCAGGTTGCGCAGGCTCAGGTCGAGGTCGGTTACCGCCCAGTCCGGTCCCTGCAGGCGGGCGTCGGTGATGTCCAGGCGGCCAATCTGCAGAGAGGGGACCGTGGTTAACGGCGCGAAAAACTCGGCCAGCGAGGCGGGGCTCTGCAGTCGAATCTCGTTGAGCTGGAGGTTATCCACCCGCCAGCTGCCATCGGCGCTGCGTTTGGCATTGCCGGTTAAGGTGCCGCGGGCGACATCGGCGCCGAGGGTGGAGAGGGTGACCTCGCCCTGATCAATCTTACCCTGAATCAGAACGTTGCTGGCTTCGACGCCATTGAGCGTCATCGAGCCCGCGCTCATCTGGATCTGCGCCGTTTTCCCCAGCACATTGCCCGCCTCCGGCGTCCATGGGCTGACGCCGCCGGTGACGCGCTGCGCGCTGAGCGCCCAGCCGGTTTCCGGGCTGTTGAAAGCCATATTGCGCAACATCAGCCGGTCGGCAGCGAACGGTAGGTCTGCAGAGTGGGGTGACAGATTCAGAGTGCCGTCGTTAAGGACTATCTCATCCGCATGCAGCGGATCGCTAAACTGGCGGGTGCTGAAGCCAATGTCGACCGTTTTTGCCACCAAAGTGGCAGGCTTGCCTTCCCGACCAAAGGTGACGTTTCGCAACTGCACATGAAGGGGGGAGGAGAAATCGTGCTCCATCTCATCGAAGGAGACCTGCCAGCCGGTGCCATTGCTGAGCCAGGCGCTGGCCTGGCGGGCGCCCCAGTGGGTTTGCAGCAGGAACCACGCGCCAATAATGACGAGCAGCAGAGCGACTAGCAGCCAGAGAATCAGCTTTCCAAGAAATTTCATGGTCTTCCATTCTGTGAGATGCACATCACCGTGTTATGCCCGATTTAGGCGCACTTCTCAAGGCAGGCGTGGTTTATTTCCGTGATGGGGCAGGTGGTTGGAGGACGTCCCGGCCGATGCGCGACCGGGAACGCATGAGATCACGCCTTTTCTGGCGGGAAAATTAAATTCAGAACAATCGCCGTGATACCGCCGGCGGCAATCCCGGAGGAAAGCAGGTTTTTCAGCCAGTCCGGGGCGAACTGCAGGATCAGCGGCTGCTGCGACACGCCGAGGCCTACCGCCAGTGACAGAGCGATAATCAGGATCGCCCGACGGTTCAGCGGTTCACGGGAGACGATGCGCACGCCGGACGCGGCGATGGTGCCGAACATCACCAGCGTGGCGCCGCCGAGCACTGGCTCAGGGATATGCTGGACAAAGCCGCTCACCGCCGGGAACAGGCCGAGGACGATCAGCATCAGGGCGACCACAAAGCCGACGTAGCGGCTGGCGACCCCGGTCAGCTGGATCACGCCGTTGTTCTGGCCGAAGCAGGAGTTCGGGAAGGTGTTGAAGACCGCGGAAACGAAGGAGTTCAGGCCGTTAGCCAGCACGCCGCCTTTCAGGCGCTTCATATACAGCGGACCCGAGACCGGCTGTTCGGAGACGTCGGAGGTGGCGGTGATATCGCCGATGGTTTCCAGGGAGGTGATCATAAACACCAGCATCAGGGGCAGCAGCAGACTCCAGTCGATGCCGAGGCCATAATAGAGCGGCGTCGGGACGGTGATGAGGCTGCTGTTGGTCGGGGCGGTGTTGGCTGGCAGCATATCGAGGAACCACGCCGCCAGATAACCGGCAGCCATGGCAATCACTAGCGAGGCGATGCGCAGGTACGGGTTGCGCTGGCGGTTGAGGATAATAATCAGCGCCAGCACGATACCCGCCAGCAGCAGATTTTTCGGCGCACCAAAGGTGTGGTCAGCCATCGCCGCGTAGCCGCCGCCGATGGAGGTCAGTCCGACCTGAATCAGCGACAGGCCGATAATCATCACCACCACGCCGGAAACCAGCGGGGTAATGATACGGCGCGCCAGGTGCAGGACCCGGGAGAGGACCATTTCGGTGCAGCTGGCCAGCATCAGGGTGCCGAAGAGGGCGGCCATCATGGTGGGGACGTCGGCGCCGCCGGTTTTCAAGGCGGTACCGCCCATGATCAGCGGGGCGACAAAGTTGAAGCTGGTGCCCTGGATGGAGAGCAGTCCGGAGCCGACCGGGCCCCAGGCTTTGATCTGAATAATAGAGGCGACGCCGGAGGCGAACAGCGACATGCTGATGATATGTTGGGTATCTTGCGCCGGGAGACCGAGAGCCTGGCAGATTAACAGCGCCGGGGTGATCACCGCGACAAACATCGCCAGCAGGTGCTGGAAGGCGGCGAACAGGGTTTGCGGTAGCGGCGGGCGATCTTCGAGGCGGTAGATTAATTCGCTGGCTGGTTTATGCGCAACCGGTTGCGCATTTTCTGACTCTGCGGTGTTTACGGACATCACAAGCAATCCCAAGGTGGCAAAGCGGGAATTTTATCGGACTGTAGACCAAAAGCAAACGTTTGCCAGCGTTTGCTCATAAAAATTTATACCGTGAATATGCGCAACGAGATAATTAACATTTTGTATGCTAAATCGCATCATTCAGGATACAAAATATCTTTTTCTGTCAATTTTTCCGCCGTTCTGCGTAAAATCCCCCTCTGACTCCTCATGATGAGAAGCTAAAGACACCAGGAATATCGTCGCGTGTGAATGGATCATGCGCCCATAAGGAGCTTTTTATGTTTCATCTCGATACCTTATCGACGCTCGTTGCCGCAACGCTCGTGCTGTTACTCGGCAGAAAACTCGTACAAACCGTTCCCTTCCTTAAGAAATACACTATTCCTGAACCCGTTGCCGGCGGTCTGCTGGTGGCGCTGGCGCTGCTGGCGCTGAAAAAAAGCATGGATATCGAAATTGATTTCGATATGAGTCTGAAAGATCCGCTGATGCTGGCGTTCTTCGCCACCATCGGTCTTAACGCCAACCTCGCCAGCCTGCGGGCCGGCGGCAAGGTGCTGGGCACTTTCCTGATCGTGGTGGTTGGCCTGCTGCTGCTGCAGAACGCCCTCGGTATCGGCATGGCGACGCTGCTGGGGCTGGATCCGCTGATGGGTCTGCTGGCCGGGTCGATTACCTTATCCGGCGGCCACGGCACCGGGGCGGCGTGGAGTAAGCTGTTCGTTGAGCGCTACGGTTTTGCCAACGCCACCGAGGTGGCGATGGCCTGCGCGACTTTCGGCCTGGTGCTGGGCGGCCTGATCGGCGGCCCGGTGGCGCGTTATCTGGTGAAGCACTCTTCCTCACCGGACGGGACACCGGACGATCAGGTGGCGCCAACCGCCTTTGAAAAGCCGGACGTGGGGCGGGTGATCACCTCGCTGGTGCTGATCGAAAGTATCGCCCTGATCGCCATCTGTCTGACGCTGGGCAAGGTGGTTGCGCAACTGCTGGCGGGGAGCGTCTTCGAGCTGCCGACCTTCGTCTGCGTGCTGTTTATCGGCGTGATCCTCAGCAACAGCCTGGCGCTGGCGGGGTTGTATCGGGTGTTCGATCGCGCGGTATCGGTATTGGGCAACGTCAGCCTGTCGCTGTTCCTCGCCATGGCGCTGATGAGCCTCAAGCTGTGGGAGTTGGCCTCGCTGGCGCTGCCGATGATTATTATCCTGGCGGTGCAGGCGCTGGCGATGGCGCTGTATGCGGTGTTCGTCACTTATCGGATGATGGGCAAAAACTACGATGCCGCGGTGCTGGCAGCCGGGCATTGCGGGTTTGGCCTGGGGGCAACGCCGACGGCGATCGCCAATATGCAGGCGATTACCGACCGTTTCGGGCCATCGCATATGGCCTTCCTGGTAGTGCCGATGGTGGGGGCGTTCTTTATCGATATCGTCAACGCGCTGGTGATTAAGCTGTACCTGCTGCTGCCGATATTTGGCTGATAAAAAACCCGGAGGCGGTGCTGCGCACCTGTCCGGGCTACAAGATCGTGCTGTTTGGGGTTTTGTAGCCCGGCTAAGGCGTTTACGCCGCAAGCCGGGAATAACTTCACAATCTTACGCTTCGTCGTGCTCTTCCCACGCTAACGCGCGTTTCACCGCTTTCTTCCAGCCGCTGTAACGATAGTTACGCTCAGTAGTTTCAATACCCGGGCGGAATTCGCGCTCAATCACCGCTTTCTCCTGCAGTTCATCCAGATTCTGCCAGAAACCGACCGCCAGACCGGCCAGATAGGCCGCGCCCAGCGCCGTCACTTCGCGTACTTCCGGACGCTCGACACGGGTGCCGAGGATATCGGACTGGAACTGCATCAGGAAGTTGTTAGCCACCGCGCCGCCGTCTACGCGCAGGGCGTGCAGACGAATGCCAGAGTCAGCCTGCATCGCCTCCAGCACGTCGCGGGTCTGAAAGGCGATGGACTCCAGCGTCGCACGGATAATGTGGTTGGAGTTCACGCCGCGGGTGAGGCCGAAAATCGCGCCGCGGGCATACGGGTCCCAGTACGGTGCGCCAAGACCGGTGAACGCGGGTACCACGTATACGCCGTTGGTATCCTTCACCTTGGTGGCGAAGTACTCGGAGTCGAAGGCATCGCTGATGAGCTTCATCTCGTCGCGCAGCCACTGAATAGACGCGCCGGCCATAAACACCGCCCCTTCCAGAGCGTAGTTCACCTCGCCGCGCGGGCCGCAGGCGATGGTGGTCAGCAGACCGTGGGTGGAGGTGACCGCTTTTTCGCCGGTATTCATCAGCATAAAGCAGCCGGTGCCGTAGGTGTTTTTCGCCATCCCTTCTTTGACGCACAGCTGGCCGAACAGGGCCGCCTGCTGGTCACCGGCGATCCCGGCGATAGGAATACGGGTCCCGCCTTTACCACCGATGTTGGTCTGGCCGTACACTTCGGAAGACTTGCGCACTTCCGGCAGCATGGCGCGCGGAATGTCCAGCGCGTCGAGCATCTTGTCGTCCCAGTCGAGGTCGTGAATGTTGAACAGCATGGTACGCGAGGCGTTGGTGTAGTCGGTGACGTGCACGCGGCCCTGGGTCATCTTCCAGATAAGCCAAGTGTCAACGGTGCCGAACAGCAGCTCGCCGCGCTTCGCACGCTCACGGGAACCTTCGACATGGTCGAGGATCCATTTCACCTTGGTGCCGGAGAAGTACGGGTCCACCACCAGGCCTGTGGCCTTGCGGATATACTCTTCCATCCCGTCACGCTTGAGCTGCTCGCAGATCTCCGCGGTACGGCGGCACTGCCAGACGATAGCGTTGTAGATGGGTTTACCGGTCTCTCGCTCCCACACCACCACGGTCTCACGCTGATTGGTGATGCCGATGGCCGCGATCTGATCGGAGTTGATATCCGCTTTGGCCAGCGCTTCGACCAGCGTCGAGCTTTGGGAAGCCCAGATTTCCATCGGGTCGTGTTCGACCCAGCCTGGCTTAGGATAAATCTGTTCAAATTCTCGCTGGGAGACGCTGACGATATTGGCATCATGATCCATCACAACGGCCCGGGAGCTGGTAGTGCCCTGGTCAAGCGCAACGATATATTTTTTGTCGGTCATAGTCGGTGTCCCGTAGTCAGATTACAGCGAAGCTTTATGTTGAGCGGTGGAAGAGGAGGGGCTCTGTTGCTCTTCCTCCACGCAGGTGTCGCAAGGCAGGTGACGGCCAATCAGCTTACGATAGCTGAATGCGCCCAGCGCCGCGCCGACCACCGGTGCGCACAGCGGCACCAGGAAATAAGGAATATCTTTGCCGCCGGTGAAGGCGACGTCACCCCACCCCGCCAGCCAGGCGAAGGCTTTCGGGCCGATGTCACGCGCCGGGTTCATGGCGAAGCCGGTCAGCGGTCCCATGGAGGCGCCAATCACCGCAATCAGCAGGCCAATCAGCAGAGGGGCCAGCGGGCCGCGCGGTATGCCGTTGCCATCGTCGGTCAGCGCCAGGATGACGCCCATCAGGATAGCGGTAATCACCATCTCTACCGCGAAGGCCTGCACAAAATTGATGTGCGGGTTCGGGTAAGTGGAGAAAATGCCGGCCAGATCGAGGCTTTCCACGCTGCCGCGAATCATATGGTGGGTGGTTTCATAATCGAGGAAAAGATTGTAGTAAAGCCCGTAAACTAATGCCGCAGCGCAAAAGGCGCCAGCGAATTGCGAAATAATAAAAGGAACCACTTTGCGGCCTTCGAAGCAGGCGAACAGCCACAGCGCGATAGTCACCGCTGGGTTAAGGTGCGCACCGGAGACCCCGGCGGTCAGGTAGATCGCCATGGCGACGCCCAGACCCCAGATGATGCTGATTTCCCATTGTCCGAAGCTGGCTCCCGCGACCTTGAGCGCAGCCACGCACCCAACGCCGAAAAAGATCAACAACCCGGTACCGAGGAACTCTGCGATGCACTGGCCTTTTAAGGTTGATGTTTGGCTCATAATCGAATCCTGAAGCGTGGTGATGATTATTGTATGTAGGGTGGTCACAGACGACCATATTGCCATGTAGGCATAGTGTTAATTTATCGTTAACGAGCAAAAACGAGAAATATCGAACTTCAAATGTGTGTGCCTCGTCAAGAAAATGAGCGTTTTCGCGCCATTTGCGCGCATCGAGAGCGCTGCCGGAGCGTTTCACCACGCATTTTGTTAACCATAAAATTAACATTGACCCATGAACTACGAGCGAACTGCGCTGAAAGCACCAGGTAAAGACTGAAAAGTGTTGCAAACCGCAATCTACGCGGCGTGCCGCTGGACAGGGGCGGCGGGGATTCATACAATCGACGATAACACCGCTATGTGCGCTAATTTTCGTTAAGGCGGGACCGCGTATACGAAACACGAGTTTCTATCAACGCCTTGCAAGTTCAGGAGAGGTATGACGATGTCATTAGAAGTGTTTGAGAAATTAGAATCTAAGGTTCAGCAGGCGATTGATACCATCACTCTGTTGCAGATGGAAATCGAAGAGCTGAAAGAAAAGAACAACACCCTGGTGCAGGAAGTTCAGAGCGCGCAGCATGGTCGTGAAGAGCTGGAGCGCGAAAACAGCCAGCTGAAAGAGCAGCAGCAGGGCTGGCAGGAACGTCTGCAGGCGCTGCTGGGTCGCATGGAAGAAGTCTAATTGCTTCGCGCCCTCTCCCGCCCGGGAGGGGGTCATCCTTACTCGCGTCTTTATATCCGCAAGTTATAGCCAATCTTTTTTTATTCTTTAATCATTGAATCGCTTTCTGGCACGCTTAACCCATCACAACACACATAAAGAGAGCGGTGCGATGAATAAGTGGGGCGTAGGGTTAACTCTGTTGCTGGCATCCGCCAGCGTTCTGGCAAAAGACATTCAGCTATTAAACGTATCTTATGATCCAACGCGCGAGCTGTACGAACAGTACAACAAAGCGTTTAGCGCACACTGGAAGCAGGAGACCGGCGACAACGTGGTGATCCGCCAGTCGCATGGTGGCTCTGGCAAACAGGCGACCTCGGTGATTAACGGTATTGAAGCGGATGTGGTCACGCTGGCGCTGGCCTACGATGTCGACGCTATTGCCGAACGCGGCCGCATCGATAAAAACTGGCTGAAACGCCTGCCGGATAACTCTGCGCCGTATACCTCCACCATCGTGTTCCTCGTCCGCAAGGGCAATCCGAAACAGATCCATGACTGGAACGATCTGATCAAACCGGGTGTGTCGGTCATTACCCCGAACCCGAAAAGCTCCGGCGGCGCCCGCTGGAACTACCTGGCGGCCTGGGGCTATGCCCTGCATCAGAATCACGGCGACCAGGCGAAAGCCCAGGAATTCGTCAAGGCGCTGTATAAAAACGTGGAAGTGCTGGACTCCGGCGCACGCGGTTCGACCAATACCTTCGTAGAACGCGGCATCGGCGACGTACTGATCGCATGGGAAAACGAAGCGCTGCTGGCGACCAACGAACTGGGCAAAGACAAGTTTGAAATCGTGACCCCAAGTGAGTCGATTCTGGCTGAGCCGACCGTCTCGGTGGTCGACAAAGTGGTGGATAAGAAAGGCACGCGCCAGGTGGCGGAAGCATACCTGAAGTATCTCTACTCGCCGGAAGGCCAGGAGATTGCGGCGAAGAACTTCTACCGCCCGCGCGATCCGAATGTGGCGAAGAAATATGCTAACGAATTCCCGAAACTGAAGCTGTTTACCATCGATCAGGAGTTCGGCGGCTGGACGAAAGCGCAGAAAGAGCACTTCTCCAACGGCGGCACCTTCGACCAGATTAGCCAGCGTTAATTCTCTTGTCCCTGCTTGCGCTACGCTTAGCAGGGCTACAGTTTTGCGCGGTGCGTAGCCCGGGTAAGGCGTCAGCCGCTACCCGGGATAACGCCCCGTCCACCATCTGTTTTCATTTAGTCATCAAATTACGCTACTCTTCCGCTTCAGGCTTAACAGGGAATGAAAATGAGAAGAGTAAGATACTTTTTGCTGGCGCTGCTGGTGGCGATCCTCGCGGCGCTGGCGGGCGGCTACTACTGGCTGCACTCTGGCAACCCGGACGCATTACGCAAGATTGTCCTGCAGCAGTGCGTACCCCATCAGCAACAGCAGCAAAACCCGTCGCCGTGCGCGGAAGTGAACCTCAAGGGCGGCTATGTGCTGTTTAAAGACCGTAACGGCCCGCTGCAATATTTGCTGATGCCGACCTACCGCATCAACGGCACCGAAAGCCCGCTGCTGCTGGAACCGTTGACGCCGAACTTTTTCTGGCAGGCCTGGCAGGGGCGTGAAATCATGAGCCAGCGCCACGGCGCGCCGGTTCCTGATAACGCGGTATCGCTGGCGATCAACTCGCGCAGTGGACGTACGCAAAACCATTTCCATATTCATATCTCCTGCCTGCGCCCCGATGTGCGCGCGCAGTTAGATAAGGATGCCGCAGCGATCAGCAGCCGCTGGCTGCCGCTACCGGGCGGGCTTCAGGGCCACGAATACCTGGCGCGCCGGGTGACGGAGGCGGAGCTGGCCCAGCGTAGCCCGTTCCTGATGCTGGCGGAAGAGGTGCCGGAGGCGCGTGAACATATGGGACGCTTCGCGCTGGCAATGGCGCAACAGAGCGACGGCTCGCTGGTGCTGCTGGCGACGGAGCGTAACCTGCTGACCCTGAACCGGGCTTCAGCGGAAGAAATTCAGGATCATCGCTGCGCCATCCTTAACGCAAACCACTAGTTCTGGCGTTTACCTGTCTTACCTGTCGTCGTATTCTTGCTGAAAAAAACGACAGGAGACAGGCATGTCGCTCTGGCTTACCCACCCGCTGTTCCTTCCTTCATTGATTGTCGGCGTCACCATCGTGCTCTGGGCGACGTCGCTGCTGCCGGAATTTATCACCGCGCTGCTGTTCTTCGCAGCGGCAATGATGGCGAAAATCGCTCCGCCGGAGGTGATCTTCGGCGGCTTTGCCTCTTCGGCGTTCTGGCTGGTGTTCAGCGGCTTTGTGCTCGGCATCGCCATCCGTAAAACCGGACTGGCGGACCGGGCGGCGCAGGCGCTGTCGGCCAGGCTCACCGACTCCTGGCCGCGGATGGTCGCCAGCGTGGTACTCCTGAGCTACGCCCTGGCGTTCGTGATGCCCTCCAACATGGGGCGCATCGCGCTGCTGATGCCGATCGTGGCGGCGATGGCCCGCCGCGCGGGCATTGCCGACGGTAGCCGCGGCTGGTTCGGCCTGGCGCTGGCGGTGGGGTTCGGCACCTTTCAGCTGTCGGCGACGATTTTGCCCGCCAACGTGCCGAATCTGGTGATGAGTGGCGCGGCGGAAGGCTCGTACGGTATCCATCTGAATTATGTTCCCTATTTACTGCTGCATACGCCGGTGCTTGGCTGGCTGAAAGGGGCGGTGCTGGTGGCGCTGATTTGCTGGCTGTTTCCCGGCAAGCCGCATCCACCGCGCGACCTGGCGCCGCTGCCGCCGATGAGCCGCGACGAGAAACGTCTGGCGTGGCTGCTGGCGGTGGTCCTCTCGCTATGGGTGACCGAGAGCTGGCACGGCGTCGGCCCGGCGTGGACCGGCCTGGCGGCGGCTGTGATCACGCTGCTGCCGCGGGTGGGCTTTATTAACGGCGAGGAGTTTGCCAGCGGGGTGAATATGCGCACCTGCATTTACGTCGCCGGGATTCTGGGGCTAGCGATCGCCGTCACCCAAACCGGGATTGGCGGCGCGGTGGGCAATGCGCTGCTGCAGGTGATGCCCCTGGATAAAGACAATCCTTTCACCAGCTTTCTCGCCCTGACCGGGATAACCAGCGCGCTGAACTTTATTATGACCGCCAACGGCGTGCCGGCGCTGTATACCACCTTTGCCCAGAGCTTTGCCGACGCCACCGGTTTTCCGCTGCTAAGCGTGATTATGATTCAGGTGCTGGGCTATTCCACGCCGCTGCTGCCCTATCAGGCGTCGCCGATCGTGGTGGCGATGGGGTTAGGCAAGGTCCCGGCGAGGGCGGGGATGCAACTGTGTCTGGCGCTGGCGGCGGTGAGTTATCTGATTTTACTGCCGCTGGACTACGCCTGGTATCAGCTGTTGGGGAAACTGTAACGGCAAAAGAAAGCCCGGCTTGCGCTGTGCTAAGCCGGGCTCCCACGTTTTGTCAGTCAACCCGGTCGCGTGTCGCCACCGGGAAAAGCGAATTACGCTTTTTTCGCTGCTTCTGCTGCTTTAACGATCACCGCGAAAGCGTCAGCTTTCAGGGAGGCGCCGCCAACC